>NZ_JAMYPD010000005.1:0-273733 GCF_040320195.1 Mesorhizobium sp. M0768
CTTCGGGCCTGGTTTTAATACGATACGCCCGGTGGCGCGCCGAAATTGCTGCCTACCGCGACCAGAACCCTAAGCGGATCGAGCACACGTCCTTCGCGCGTGGTCAGCAGGAATTCCGGATTTCCCGGTATCGGTCCGCCATTATGAAAACGCCCCACCTCGCGCACGCCGGCCACGCCCGGCAGCCCGACGGCGACGATACGGGCGCCCAGGCGCCAGGCGGAGATGTGATCGCTGGTGAAGCCCACCGTCGGCAGCAAGATGAAAGACACCGCTGTCATTCCGGAGATAATCCGGCCAAACGAAAGGTCCAGCGAGGCGCAGCTTCGCCGCGACCGACGAGCTCTGACGAAATCCATAAGCACCGCGGCAAGGCCCTTGCGCATTGCGACATCCCCGGCTCGATACCTCGATGCGTCTACATGCGGCCCCGAGCATGTGACGCTTATCTCGACGCAATCATTGAGCGGGTGCACTTACGTATCGTGTACGGCACCTCAACCGCCGGCCGTATCTTGCGCTTTGGGGGAAGGCGTGCGGCCGCGCGCGCTTCGCAAGGCAAGCGCTTGTCGGGCAAAGGTGATTATGGGCATGGCGAGGTTGCCGCGAACGGCAAATTTTCAGAACTCGAGCGCCTGCCTGAGTGCCGGGCCGCTCCTGACGCGCAAATCGAGGTCGGCCTCGATATGGTCGATGTGGTGCAGCATCAGCGCGCTGGCGCGTTCGGCATTGCCATTTTCCAGCGCCTCGAGGATCTGCGTGTGTTCGTTGTGGCCGCAGCTCGAGATGCCCGAGCGGCCATAGAGTGCGATCACCAGCGATGAACGAGCGACCAATTCCTCCATGAAGCGCTGCAGGATGACGTTTCCCGCGACCGACGCCAGAAGCAGGTGAAAATCCCCCGACGCCTTGATCTCCGATCGCCTGGCGTTCGGTCCGCGTTCGGCGATGAAACGGCCTTCTTCGTCGAGCTGGGCCTTGAACGCGGCGACATGCGCCGGCGTCATCCGTCCGGCGGCGGCGATCGCGATGCCTGGTTCGATGAGCCGGCGCGAAGCAAAAACCTGCCGCGCTTCCTCCGGCGACGGATTGGCGACGAAGGCGCCGCGATTGCGCTCGGTGCGCACCAATCCCTCGAAGGAAAGCATCTGCAGTGCGGCACGCGCCACGGTGCGGCTGACATCGAACAGCGTGCCGACTTCGCCTTCGGAAAGCTTTGTTCCCGGCGCCAGCCGGCGATCGACGATCGCGTCGCGCAACTGGTCGCGGATCGCCTGCGCGCGATCCTCGTTGGCGGCCTCGATAGCAGGGAAGGTCTGGTCGGCAATGTTCATGGCAGTGGTCCTGCCTTCTTCTACCCTGAATCGCATCGCTTGGACGAGAGACAAAGTGAATACAGAGATGAAAAAGATTGCATACGATCTTTGCGGAGATCGGCGGCAATCGCCTATAATTTGTGCATTGCACAAGGCCGACGTATCGGCAGCTACATAGAGGCGGCCCTGATTTCTTCGAGGATTCAGTCAGTTGGTGCGGCGGTGCGCAACTGGCACGCATGATGCTTTGGCTAATCCGACCAAAGGGGAAGCTGGATGTCCAAAGCCGCCGAAATCGACATTGTGTCCGTTTCGAAAGTCTATGGCGCGACGACTGCCGTCGAAGGCATCAGCCTGAAAATCCCTGCCGGAACCTATTGCTGCCTGCTCGGTCCGTCCGGCTGTGGCAAGACCTCGACGCTGCGCATGATCGCCGGGCACGAGAGCATATCGAGTGGCGACGTGCGTCTCGGCAACACAGTGGTCACCGACCTGCCGCCGGCCAGGCGCGGCACTGCCATGATGTTCCAGTCCTACGCACTGTTTCCGCATCTCGACCTGATCGACAACGTCGCCTTCAGCCTGAAGATGAAAGGCGTCGGCAAGGAGGAGCGCCGCGCCAAGGCGCTCGACATGCTGAAGCTGATGCAGATGGAGGCCTATGCCAGCCGCCGCCCGGCGCAGCTTTCCGGCGGGCAGCAGCAGCGCGTTGCCCTTGCGCGCGCCTTGATCACCGATCCCGAGGCGCTGTTGCTCGACGAACCGCTTTCGGCGCTCGATCCTTTCCTGAAGATCCGCATGCGAGCCGAACTGAAGAAGCTGCAGACGTCGCTCGGCATCACTTTCGTCCACGTCACCCACAGCCAGGAAGAGGCGATGGCGCTGGCCGACCTGATCGTGGTGATGAACGACGGCCGTATCGAGCAGGCGGCGCACCCTCGCACGGTGTTCGAGCGGCCGGCCACGGCCTTCGTCGCTCGTTTCATGGGCGACCACAATGTCATCTCCGGGCGCGTCGCCGGCAGTCGCGACGGCATGGTCGTTTTCGATGTGCCCGGCGGCGTCACGCTCGCCGCCAGCGGGCAGGGCAGGGAGACCGGGGAACCCATCGACATCGCCATTCGCACCGACCACGTGCGCATCGGCGAGCCGCCGGCAGCCGGGCTCGGCTTCACCGGCATTATTGCAAACGTCGAGTACCGCGGTTCGACCGTGAAGCTCTCAGTCAATGGCGCCGGCATCGAGGATTTCACGGTGATCGTCGACGACACCAGCTTCTTCGCCAGGCCGGTTGCCGTCGGCGACGCAGTGCCGATCGCCTGGGACGCCGAGGACGCGATCGTCCTTGGCCGTCTCGATTCCTGAAATCCAGCATAACCAACCAAAACAGGGGAACTGAACATGACCAACACCACCGACAAGAAGACTGGAATATCGCGACGTTCGCTGCTCAAGACAGGTGCCGCCGCCGTCGGTTTCGCCGCCGGTTCCGGCGCCATATCAGGCTTTCCGACCATCTGGGCGCAATCGAACATCACGCTGCGCCAGTTCGGCACCGGCGTATCCAACCTCAATGCAATCGCCGACAAGTGCAAGGCCGACCTCGGCATCACGCTGGAGATGACAGCAACCGATTCCGACGCCGCCGCGCAGCGCGCTGTGACGCAGCCCGACAGCTACGACATCGCCGACATCGAATACTGGATCTGCAAGAAGGTGTTCCCGACAGGCGTCCTGCAGCCGATGGATGTCAGCAAGCTGAAATATTACGACGAGCTGGTGCCGCTGTTCAAAACCGGCAAGCTGACGCCGGACAGCGTCATTGCCCAGGGCACCGCGCCGCATACCGTCGGTTACGTCGAGGCGCAGGACAGCAAGGTCTTCGCCAAGGCGCCGACCAACTGGTTCACCATGGTGCCGACGATCTACAATGCCGATACGCTCGGCATCCGCCCCGACCTCGTCGGCCGCGATATCACCACCTGGGCCGACATCATGGATCCGGCCTTCAAGGGCAAGACCGCCATCCTCAACATCCCGTCGATCGGCATCATGGATGCGGCGATGATCATGGAGGCAACGGGCAACATCAAATACGCCGACAAGGGCAACATGACCAAGGAGGAGATCGACAAGACGATCGACTTCCTGATCAAGGCCAAGCAAGCCGGCCAGTTCCGCGCCTTCTGGAAATCCTTCGACGAGAGCGTCAACCTGATGGCTTCAGGCGAAGTCGTAATCCAGTCGATGTGGTCGCCGGCCGTGGCCGCGGTCCGCTCCAAGGGCATCGCGTGCCGGTTCCAGCCGCTCAAGGAAGGCTACCGGTCCTGGGGTGGCGGGCTTGGCCTGGCAGCCCATCTCTCCGGCGCCGAACTCGATGCCGCCTATGAATACATCAACTGGTACACGTCCGGCTGGGTTGGCGGCTATCTCAACCGTCAGGGCTATTACTCGGCCAACATGGTGTCGGCCAAGAAGTTCATGTCCGAGGACGAGTGGGGCTACTGGATCGAAGGCAAGCCGGCAAAGGGCGATATCCTGTCGCCGGACGGCAAGGTCATGGAAAAGGCTGGCGCCGTGCGTGACGGCGGCTCGTTCGAAGAGCGCATGGGCAAGGTCGCCTGCTGGAACTCGGTCATGGACGAGGACCGCTACATGGTGAAGCGCTGGAACGAGTTCATCGCTGCTTGATGCCCTCTGCCTTCTCCCCTTGTGGGAGAAGGCAGATTGGCGCGCAGCGCCAAGACGGTTGAGGGGTGCTGGACGGAGCACTGTTGGTGCCAAGCTGGAACACCCCTCATCCGATCGAGCTTCGCTCGGCCACCTTCTCCCACAGGGGGAGAAGGGCACACCCCTCAGTCGCATCGCCGACTTCGACCGAGATATAGATGGCAGTAGCGCTCGAACAATCCACGCACGTTACGTCTGCAAGGCCTGCCAGACGTAGGCGCTCCTTTGCCGGAGTCGCACCCTATCTCCAGGCGGCACCGCTGGCGCTGATCCTCGGCGCGTTCCTCCTGCTGCCAATTCTGATGATCGCCGTGGTCTCATTCTGGGATTACGATTTCGCGGCGATGTATCCGGATTTCCTGACCACCAATTATTCCGACACGCTCGGCTCCTGGGTCACCTGGAAAACCTACCTGAATACGCTGAAATACGCCGCCATCGTCTGGGCGCTGACGCTGTTCATCGGTTTCTGGGTCGCCTATTTCCTTGCCTTCCATATCAGGACCACGGCCATGCAGATGGTGCTGTTCCTTGTCTGCACGGTGCCGTTCCTGACCTCTAACATCATCCGCATGATCTCGTGGATTCCGGTGCTTGGCCGCAATGGCCTGGTCAACTCGACGCTGGTGCAAATGGGGCTGATCCCGAAGCCGATCGAATGGCTGCTCTATTCCGAATTCGCCGTGGTGCTGGCCATGGTGCATCTCTATACGCTGTTCATGGTGACGCCGATCTTCAACACGCTGATGCGCATCGACAAGTCGTTGATAGAAGCCGCGCGCGACGCCGGTGCTTCCGGCTGGCAGGTTCTGTGGAACGTCGTCATTCCGCTCGCCAAGCCCGGCATGGCGATCGGCACCATTTTCGTCGTCACCCTGGTGATGGCCGACTTCTCGACGGTGCAGGTGATGTCCGGCGGGCAGAGCGCCTCCGTCGCGCTGATGATGAAGAACCAGATGTCGCTGCTGCAATATCCGGCAGCTGCCGCCAACGCCGTCGTGCTCTTGGTGCTGGTGCTGCTGATGGTCGCGGGCATCCGGCGCATCGTCGACATCCGCAAGGAGCTGTGAGGCGATGAGCCAGGACAAGCGCACCCTCGAATTCTATGTGTTGGCGGCGTTCTTCGGTCTTTTCGTGTTGTTCCTCTACGGCCCGCTTTCGGCGATCCTGATCCTCTCTTTCCAGGGCGAGAACGGCGGTCTGACATTTCCGCTGAACGGCGTGTCGCTGCACTGGTTCGCCAATTTGTTCGAGCGCCAGGCGGTCGGCGACTTCGGCGGCAGCTTCAAACGCTCGCTCGTCCTTGGCCTGATGGTGATGGTCGTCACTGTCGCCGTGTCGCTGCTCGCCGGCCTGGCCTTCCGGCAGAAATTTCGCGGCGCAACCGCACTGTTCTATCTGGCCGTCGCCAGCCTGGTCGTGCCGTCGATCATCATCAGTCTCGGCATCGGCGTCGTCTTCCAGCAGATCGGCTTCCGCCCCGCCTGGTACACCTCCGCTTTCGGCGCCCATCTGACCTGGACCTTGCCTTTCGGCGTGCTGATTATGTTTGCTGTCTTCAACCGGTTCTCGCCAGCCTATGAGGAAGCCGCGCGCGATCTCGGAGCATCGTCGTGGCAGACCTTTGCCCATGTCGTGCTGCCGATGATCGCGCCCAGCCTGATCGGCGTCGGCCTGTTCGGCTTCACTCTGTCATATGACGAGTTCGCCCGCACGCTGATGACCTCGGGCACGTTCAACACGTTGCCGCTCGAAATCTACGGCATGACGACGAATGTCACGACGCCGGTGCTCTATGCGCTGGGCACCGTGACGACCGTGTTTTCCTTCCTGGTGATCCTGCTGACGCTCGGCGCAATCGTCTATGTCGGCCGCCGCCGCGAGCGTGCCTGACAGTGCAGATCCTCGTCGTCAATCCAAACACCACCGCCAGCATGACCGACACTATCGCGGCGGCAGCCCGATCGGTCGCTGCTCAATCGACGAAGATCGTTGCCGTCACCTCGTCGATGGGACCTGTATCGATCGAAGGCTATTACGATGAAGCACTTGCCGTGCCCGGCCTGCTGGTCGAGATCGCCGCCGGCGAACGCTCCGGCGCGCAAGCCGCGATCATTGCCTGTTTCGACGACACCGGCCTCGATGCCGCGCGCGCCATGGCCAACATTCCGGTCATCGGCATTTGCGAGGCATCGCTCAGCACGGCCTCGTTCATCGCCCAGCGCTTCACCGTCGTCACCACCACCGGACGTTCGCGCGTGCCGGTCGAAGGCCTGGTGCAACGCTATGGCATGGCGGGGCGGGCACGCGTGCGCGCCGCCGACATCCCGGTTCTTGCCCTCGAAGATCCGGCGTCCGACGCACTGCTCAGGCTGCGCAGCGAGATTGCGCGCGCCATCGACGAGGATCGCGCCGAGGCGATCGTGCTCGGCTGTGCCGGCATGGCCGATCTGGCGGCGGCGCTGCAGCGGGAATTCGGGCTTCCGGTCATCGACGGCGTGGGCGCTGCCGTGAAACAGGCCGAGGCATTGATCGCCCTTGGCCTGACGACATCCAAGCGCGGCGCCTATGCAAGCCCGTTGGCAAAGTCTTATCATGGCGCGTTGAAATCCTTCGCGCCTGGCGCCGCCGAGTGATCGCAATGCCCCGAACGATCCGAACGCTCGCACGTGAAGAAGTGCAAACCCTTGTCGATTGGGCGGCGGCGGAAGGCTGGAATCCCGGCCTTAACGATGCCGCGCTGTTTCAGGCAGCCGACCCGCAGGGCTTCATCGGCGCCTTTATCGATGGCGAGATGGCGGCCGGCATTTCGGCCGTCGCCTATGGCGATGGTTTCGGCTTCATCGGCCTCTACATCTGCCGGCCGGACAGGCGTGCCCAAGGTCATGGCAAGGCGGTCTGGGATGCCGGCATAGCGCGGCTCGGCAAGCGCACGATCGGCCTCGACGGCGTTGTCGAACAGCAGGCCAACTACCGCAGCATGGGTTTTGCACCGGCCTACCGGACGATCCGGTTCATGGGGTCACCGAATGTCCCGGCAGCCGTCGGCAACGACATTCGCGCCATAGGGCCGGAACTCGTGCCGGACATACTGGACTATGACCGCCGCTTCTTTCCCGGTCCGAGGCGATCCTTCCTGGAACACTGGCTGCGCCCGCCGCACATGGCGCTTGCGATCCTCAAGCACGGCGCCATTGCGGGATACGGCGTCGCGCGCCAATGCCGGGACGGCTGCAAGATCGGCCCGCTCTTTGCCGACAGCCTGGACGCGGCAAGCCATCTCTTCGCCGCGCTCGCGCACATGTCCGGTCCCGGAAACGTCCATCTCGACGTTCCCGAAACCAGCCGGCAATTTGCAGACTTGCTGTCGTCCGCAGGCCTTCAACAGGGCTTCGAGACGGCTCGGATGTACAAGGGAAAGGCGCCGCAGCTCATGCAGTCCGGAATTTTTGCGATAACGACGTTGGAGTTGGGGTGAGGCGGTACAAGCCGACTTCCAGTGCAAAGTCGGGCAACAGGACTACGCGGTCTATTTTTCCTGAACTGAAATGCCGGAATCGTCGATGCGAAGTTCCACGCCTTTCGGCCTAGTCTCCTCGCGATAAACGTAAATCCCCAACGCAATAACGGCGACGGCCAAAGCGCCGATGATGAGATAAAGATAGTTCTGCTTCATCCGCTGTCGTTAACAACATGATGTGGGCGAGTCTAGCAGTTCGGGTATCAGGACGGCGGCCGGAGACGCACGTCGATCAGCCATCCAGCCGGTCGCGCAGCATGCTCCAGGGGAGCACCATGTTTGGTGCATGCCGCATCAGGCTATGGAACGGGATCGGCGACGGCGGCGCAAACGGCAGCGGCAAATCCTGAGGTTTTGTTCCATCAGCCCAATCCGCAAGCACCTTGCCCATCGCAGTGGTCATGGCGATGCCGCGTCCGTTGCACGCCAAGCCGGCGATCAGCCCGGGGCCGAGATCGCCGAGGTGCGGCAGGAAGTCGGGCTCGACGGCAGCCATCCCCGACCAGCTGTATTCAAGCGGCGGGATGTCCGGGAGATCGAGATGCCCGGCAAGCCGCCGCCAGATCGCCCGCGGCACCCGCGTGTCGGCACCGGGGCCAAAAACATGCATGCCGCCGGTGATCAGCCTGTTTTCGCCGTCGAAGCGGAAGGTGAAGAGATTGCGTCTTGTGTCGCCGACGCCTTGCCCGCCAGGAAGCAGGCGAGTGCGTATTTCGCGCGGCAGCGGCGCTGTCGCGATCTGGAAGATTTTCAGCGGGATGTAGGTTCGCTCAAGCGTGCGGTTCAGCGACCCGCCATAGGCATTGGTGGCGACCAGCACTTTTTCGGCACGCACCGAACCGGCAGCCGTCTTCAAAGCCCAACCATCGCCTATGTGATCGATCGACGCGACACGCGTATTCTCGAAGATGCGCGCTCCGGCCTTTTCCGCCGCGTCGGCCAATCCGCGCGCATATTCGACCGGATTGAGGACGCCACCCGATCTGTCGATCCAGCCGCCGAGATAACCGCGAACGCCGGTCAGCTCTTCGACCGCCTGTCCGTCCAGCGCAACAGCCGGCCTTCCGCGCCTTGCCCATTGTTCGGCGCGCGATCTGGTCTTTTGCAAAGCGGCCGGTGAATGGGCTGGTTGTATCCAGCCGCTCTGGACAGAATCGCATTCGATGGCATGCCGCCTGATCAGGTCGAAGACGAGGTCGGCGCTGCCGGCGGCGAAATCGACAAGGCGTTCACCGCGTTCGGGGCCGAGCTGGGCAATGATATTGTCGGGGTCTCTTTTCGCGAAATTCGGCACGACGAAGCCGGCATTCCTGCCGGTTGCCCCCCAGGCGATGATTTCCGCCTCGAGGACGGCAACCGAGTTGCCTTTCTCGGCACTGTGCAGCGCGGTGGAAAGGCCTAAAAAACCGCCGCCGACAATTGCCAGATCGACATCGAGTGCGCCTTCGAGGGTGGGCCGGTCGCGGCGACTGCGGCTGACGGCATGCCAAAGGGAAACGCCGTGCGGCCCGGTCACGCCGTTCATGAGCCGCTCTCGCTCGGGGCCACGCGTCGACGTTTGCCGAACCTTGGACGCCGCGGCCTGTCGCCAAACAGGCCGTTCGGCCTGACCAGAAGGATGACGCACAGCATCACGCCGATGGCGACGATCTGCAGCGAAGCGGCGCGGGCCTGCTGTTCCGGCGAGAACAACATACTGGTCAGGGCTCCCGATCCGGCCCATATCGCCCAGACCAGGATGCTGCCGATGACGGCGCCGATGTTGCTGCCCGAGCCACCGACGATCAGCATCACCCAGACCTGGAAAGTCAGCGCCGGCAAATAATTGTCCGGGGCGATGAAGCCGGTGAAATGCGCCTGCAGCGCACCGGCAAGCCCCATGATGGCGCCACCGACGGCAAAGGCCTGGACGCGGTAGAACCGTGCGCTTTTGCCTAGGGATATCGCGGCCCGCTCATCCTCGCGAAGCGCCTTCAACACGCGCCCCCACGGGCTGCGCGACAGATGCTCCAGCGCGAGATAGACGATCAGCGTCACCACCGAGACGATTGCAAGGTTCGAAAGGTTGAACAGCAACGGCGTTTCGGCAAGACCGCCGAACGGACGCGGAATAAAGCCGATGCCGAACGGCCCGCCGGTCAGCTTCTGGGCATTGAGCGCTACCAGTTGCACGACGACGGCGACGCCGAAAGTAGTGATCGCCAGATAGTCCGATCTCAGGCGTAGCGTGGCAATGCCGGTGATGGCGGCGGTGACGCCGCCCAACAGCATGGCGCCAAGCCAGCCGATAAGGATCGGCAGGTCGAAGCCGCCCAGGCGCGCGGCATCGTCGGGCGTGGTCAGCAGCGCCGAGGTGTAGGCGCCGATGGCAACGAAGCCGGCGACCCCGACATTGAAAAGCCCGGTCAGCCCCCATTGCAGATTGAGCCCGAGCGTGATGAGCGAAAAGATCAGCGCGGTGGTCAGGAAGAAGGCGCCGTAGCCGAGCAGATCCATCAGCGTTCCCTCACTCCGAAAAGGCCGATGGGCCGCACGAACAGCACCGCCATCAGGATGATGAACGAGGCGGCTGCCCGCCATTCGGCGCCGATCAAATGCACGGCAGCCGCTTCGGCCATGCCGATGATCAGGCCGCCGAGAACGGCGCCAGGCACGCTGCCGATGCCGCCGAGGATGGCGGCCGCGAACATCGGCAGCAGCATCTCGAAACCCATGAACGGGCGGATCTGGATGAGAATGCCGATCATGACGCCGGCGACGCAGGCCAGCGCGCCGCCGATGATCCAGGTGACGCGCACCACCCTGGCGACGTCGATGCCGACGATGCGGGCAAGTGCCGCGTTCTGACTCAATGCCTGCATCGAGCGGCCGGTCTGGGTCCGCGTCATCAGGAGATGCACGCCGAGCACCAGCACGGCGGTCAGCAGCAGCAGCGCGATCTGGTCCGGGGTGATGCGGATGCCGAAACCTATCGGCATGGCGATCTGGATCGCCCGGCTGAAATAGGTCGGACGCGAGGTGAAGATGAATTCGAGCAGGCTTCTCAGCGCGATCGAGGCGCCGAAGCTGGCCATCACCACGATGATCGCCTGGCCCTTGGCCCGCAGCCGCGCGAACAGCACCATGTCGAGCACCAGCCCCAGCAGGCCGGTGGCCGCCATGCCGATGATGAGCGCGACGATCAGCGGCCAACCGAATGAGAGGGGCGCGATCGGCGCGATCTTGCCGAAAATCGCGCCAATGGCGCCAACCACGGCGAGCGTCGCATAGGCGCCCCAGGCCATGAAGTCGCCATGGGCGAAGTTCGAGAAGCGCAGGATCGAATAGGTGAGTGTCACGCCGATGGCGCCGAGGCCGATCATCGAGCCTGCCAGCAGTCCGTCGACGACGAATTGCAGGTTCATGCCGCGCTTCCTTGTCCAAGATCGAGGCGGCGCTGGCCAAGATAGAGTTCAGCCACGACCGGGTCGCTCCAGAGCTCGGAGGCGACGCCTTGGTGCCGCTCCTTGCCCTCAACCAGCACATAGGCGCGGTCTCCAATGGCAAGCGCTGCCTTGGCGTTCTGTTCGACCAGCAGGATGGTGACGCCGGACTTTCGGATGCCGGCCAGCATCTCGAACACCATCGCCACGAATTTCGGCGACAGGCCGGCCGACGGCTCGTCGAGCACCAGCACCTTGGGATGGACAATCAACGCCCGGGCGACGCCCAGCATCTGCCGCTGTCCACCCGACAGATTGCCCGCGGCCGTTCTGCGCTGACGGGCGAGATCGGGAAAGGCCGCATACATCTCCTCGATGCGGGCTGGGACCTCGCGCGGCCTCAGGATGCCGCAGGCGACCCTGAGATTGTCCTCGACCGACATCAGCGGGAAGATGTTCTCTGTCTGTGGCACGAAGGCAAGGCCACGGCGGACCATGATGTGAGCGGGCGACGCCGTGATATCCTTGCCGTCCAGCAGCACCGTGCCGCCGGTGATCGGGACAAGGCCGGCGATGGCCTTGATAAGGCTCGACTTGCCGGCGCCGTTGGGACCGAGAACGACGACGATCTCGCCCTGGTCGACGGTGATCGAAGCGCCGCGCACGATCGGAACGCCAGGCTCGTAGCCGGCTTCGAGATCGCGGACATCGAGTACCTTTTGGCTCATGCCGTGCCTCCGAGGTAGGCCTCGATGACGCGCGGGTCGCGCGCCACCTCCTCCGGGGTGCCTTCGCACAGAAGCTGGCCGCTTGCCATGACCAGGACGCGGTGGCAAAGCCGCGTCACCATTTCGATATTGTGCTCGATCAGCAGGAAGGTGATGCCGCGCGCATTGATGTCGCGGATGCGATCGATAATGATCTCGAGCAGGGTTGCGTTGACCCCGGCCGCCGGCTCGTCGAGCAGGATGATCGCCGGGTCGGCCATCATCACGCGGGCCAACTCGAGCAGCTTGCGCTGGCCGCCTGAAAGCACGCGCGCAGGTTCGTGCGCGAGGTGAGCGATCGTGACGAGCTCGAGCAGTTCGACGGCTCTTGTCTCGGCAGCCCTTTCTTCGGCAGCGACTCGCCGGGGCGTCAGGAAATTGGCGAGCAGTTTTTCTCCAGTCTGTCCTTGCGCGGCCAGCATGACGTTTTCGATCAGCGTCAGGTTAGGCAAGGGCCGGGGGATCTGGAACGTGCGGCCAAGGCCGCGGCCGATGCGGCGATGGGCTGCTTCCCCCGACACCGATACGCCATTGAGGAGGATTTCGCCGCTGGTCGGCAGAATGCTGCCGGCGAGCAGGTCGAACATCGTGGTCTTGCCGGCGCCGTTCGGGCCGATGAGGCCGAGTATTTCACCCGGCCGGACGTCAAACGAGACATTGTTGACCGCGACGAGGCCGCCGAAGCGCTTGACGACGTTCCTGGCCGTCAGAACCGGCGTGCGGATCTCCTCCTGCCGTTCCGTCGTGTCGCCCATGAATCCCTCAGGCCGAAAGCGATCTTCGCCGCCTATGATTTGATTTGTGATCACACTTGCTTTGATCACGCTATTCGGCTTTAATTTCTTCCGCAAGCCGAAAACGGCCAAGACCGGGATTGCCCATGCAGAAGGCCGCCATCGAAAAGAACAATGAGGTGATCGCAGCCCAGCTTACGCCGGTCGGCCGCGAGACCGTGCAGGATCGCGTCTATTCGGAGCTGCGCCGCGCCTTGATCGGCGGCCTTTTCGAGCCGAGCCAGGTGCTAACCATCCGCGGCCTCGCCGACGCGCTGGTCACAAGCACCATGCCGGTGCGCGAGGCGCTCGGACGGCTGATCACCGAGAAGGCGCTGGAGGCGCTTCCCAACCGTTCGGTGCGCGTGCCGCCGATCACGCTGGAGCGCATCGACGACCTCTTGCGGGCCCGCTCCCTGATCGAGGGCGAAGCGATCGCCCTGGCCGCCACGCGCATGAACGCGCGCCAGATTGCTTCGGTCGAGGCCATGCTCGGCGAATGGGACGAGATGCGGGCGCTGAAGCACAAGAAGGATATCGACCGCGAGGCCACGCTCAACCAGAGCTTCCACTTCGAGATCTACCGTTGCTGCGGTTCCGCCGTGCTGATCCCGATGATCGAGAGCCTGTGGTTGCAATCCGGGCCTTGCATCCGCGTTGCCATCTACGCCTTCTCCGACGCCGGCGAGGTCGATACGGCCCACTACCACCGCAGCATCGTCGCAGCGCTTGCGAGGCAGGATGCGCAAGCGGCGCGCGAGGCGCTGGTGGCCGATATCAGCCGGCCCTTCGCCTTTCTGCGCGACAAGCTCCAATCCACAAGCAAGGAAGGATTGAGGGCATGACGGCGCCTGGCATCAGCATCACCGAGCCACGCTCGAAGCTTTCCGTGACCGCGCTTCTGTTGCCTGAAAAGGCGCCCGACAACGCCGCCTTCCTGCTGGCGTATCTCGAGCAGCCGCGCGTCGTTTCCGGCATCCATGCTATGTGGACGGGGCCGGAAATCTCCTGCCCGGTTCCATCAGCCGAACTTGAGGGCCAAACCTATGCCAGGCCCTTGCCGGCGGAGAACGCAACGCTGACGCCGCAGCCGGGCGACATCGTGTTGTCCTACGTGCCGCCGCGCATGTGGGGCGGCAACCCGAATGCCATCTTTGACGTCGGCCTGTTCTACGGAGCGGGTGCACGCCTGCTGTTCCCGATCGGCTGGCTTGCCGGAAGCGTCGTCGCGCAGGTGGTGCCTGAGGATCGCGACAAATTCGCAGCTGCTTGTGGCGTGATCCGCCGCAACGGTGCCTGCGACATCACCTTCACCCGGGTGGAGATCTGAATGGCTGAGACCGACGACAGTTTTGAGCTCTTCGACCTTCGCGTCGAGGCGGTTATCCCCGAGGGCAAGCCGATCTATTGCGGCGCCAAGCCCGGCGACTATTTCGAGTTGAAGGGCGAGATGCTGTCGATGCCAGCGGGGCAAGGTTTCTCGATCTATTCCATTGCGGCAGTGTTGCCGCTTCTGGCCGCAAAGCAGCGCCCGACCCACAGGAACGACTGGATGACGTCGGACGCCGAGATCGCTTGTCCGGATCCCAATTGTGCCAGCCGGCTGAGGATCGTCAGGACCGGCAAGCGGCGGTTCAGCCATGCCGAAACGACGGCGGTGCCGCTGCCGAAGGAGAATGACCGGAGATGACCGCCAAGGCTTTCGAGCTCAGCCCCGGCTATACGATCTCGCGCGTTATTCGCGGCGGCTGGCAGCTTGCCGGCGGGCACGGCGCGATCGACCGCCAACAGGCGGTAACCGACCTGATCGCCACCTTCGACGCCGGCATCAGGACCTATGATTGCGCCGATATCTATACCGGTGTCGAGGAGCTGATCGGCGCGGCACGCCTGCGCCTTGCCAATGAGCGTGGCCTTGATGCTGCCGCCAAGATGAAGGTGCACACCAAGCTAGTGCCTGACCTCGAACGGCTTTCCACGATCAGCCGCGACTACATCAGCAGCATCGTCGAGCAGTCGCTGCGGCGGCTGAAGACCGAGCGGCTCGATCTCGTGCAGTTCCACTGGTGGGACTATGCGCTGCCCGGCTATGTCGAAGCGATGGGCTGGCTCAACGAAATCCGCGGGGAAGGCAAGGTGCGCAACATCGGCACCACGAACTTCGACACGCCGCGGTTGGCCGAGATCCTGGCCGCCGGTGTGCCGCTGGTCAGCCAGCAATTGCAATACTCGGTGCTCGACCAGCGGCCAGCCAACAGCCTTGCAGCGCTCGCCAGCCGGCACGGCGTCAGTTTCCTCTGCTACGGTTCGGTGGCGGGCGGCTTCCTCAGCGAAAAATGGCTTGGCGCTGCCGAGCCGCAGACGCCGCTCGAAAACCGATCGCTGGTCAAATACAAGCTGATCATTGACGACTTTGGTGGCTGGGAGCTTTTCCAGGAGTTGCTTCGCACACTGAAGGCCGTCGCCGACCGCCACGGCGTCGATATCGCCACCATCGCCAGCGCCTGGGTGCTGGAGCAGCCGCAAGTGGCGGCCGTCATCGTCGGCGCTCGCAACCAGGCGCACGCCCTTGCCAATGCCAGAATCATGGACGTCGCGCTCGATGCCGACGACTGGGCGAGGATCGCTGCCGTGATCGCGCAAAGCCGTGGGCCGCTGGGCGACGTCTACACTTTGGAACGCGACCGTCACGGCCGCCACGGCTCGATCATGCATTACAATTTGAATGCAGGCAGGAAATGAACGCGGCCATGGACGAAAAGCCCTCCTTGCTTTCCCGCGCCAGCGCCGAGGTGGTCGATCTCCACCGCTTCTTCGTCGACTGGTTCAATGCGGCGAGTGCGGACAATTCAGATTTCAGGCGCTTCGAACGCGTCATGGGCGAAGGCTTCCGCATGGTTGTGCCGGATGGCCAGGTCCTCGATCGTGACGCGGTGCTCGACCATGTCAGGGCAAGCCGCGCCACTTGTGACGGCAATTTCACCATCTCGATCGAGGAAATCCGGGCCGGCTGGCAACAAGGCGACACGATCGTCGTCAGCTACATCGAAGCGCAGCAGCGCGCCGGCAAACATAGCCGCCGCCGCTCAAGTGCCGTTTTCACCACCAGTTCATCGGCGCCCAACGGCGTCGAATGGCGACATCTGCATGAAACCTGGCTGCAGATGCCGGAAGGCTGAACAGGCTCAAGACATCAATGAGAGTCGTGTAACGAAAGGGGAACAACAATGAAAAAGACCATACTTCAGATCACCACCGCGCTCGCACTGCTGACAGCGGCCGGCGCAGCGCAAGCCGCCGATTGCAAGATCACCGTCGGCCTCGTCATGGAACTGACAGGCCCGGCCGGCGAGTACGGCCAGGCCGGCGCCAAATCGGTCGAGATGGCCTTCCGCGACATCAACGATGCGGGTGGCGTCCGCGGCTGCGATCTCGCAACCGACACGCGCGACAGCCAGAGCCAGGGCAACATTGCGGTCGACGCCGCGACGCAGCTCGTGCAGGTCAAGAAGGTGCCAGTGATCATCGGCGGCATCATCTCCTCGGTGTCGATCCCGATCCTGACCTCGGTCACCGCTCCGGCCAAGATAGTCCAGGTGTCGCCTGCTTCCTCGTCGCCGACGCTGACGGCGCTCGGGCGCGACGGCAAGACCAACGGCATCTTCTTCCGCACCATCACATCTGATGCGCTGCAGGGCGTCGCCGCCGCCAAATATGCCATCGACAAAGGCTTCAAGAAGCTGGCGGTCATCCACGTCAACAACGACTTCGGCGTCAACATGGTGGCGGAATTTTCGCGCGCCTATAAGGCACTCGGCGGCACCATCGTCTCCGACACGCCCTACAATGAAAAGCAGTCGAGCTATGCCTCGGAAGTGACGGCGGCGATGGCCGGCGAGCCCGACGGGCTTTATCTCGTCAGCACGCCTGTCGACGGCGCAACCATCGCCCGCACTTGGATTTCGCAGGGCGGTGTCCAGAAATTCCTGCTCAATGACGGCATGAACAGCCCGGACTTCATCGAATCCGTTGGCGCGGATTATCTGAAGGATGCGTACGGCACTTCCTCCGGCACCAGCCCGACCGCATCGACCGAGTATTTCACCAAGAACTATAAGGAATTTTCGGGCATCGAACCGTCGAACCCGGCGGCCGACCGGTCGTATGATGCCGGCGCCATCGTCGGCCTGGCCATCGCCATTGCGGGCTCCGAGGATCCGGCCAAGATCAAGGAGGCGATGTACAAGGCGGTCGACCCGGCCGGCACGCCGATCTATGCCGGCAAGGATGAGTTCGCCAAGGCGCTCGGCCTGATCAAGGATGGCAAGCCGATCCGCTACGAAGGCGTCATCGGCCCGGTCGCCTTCGACAAATACGGCGACATCACCGGCCCGTTCCGCCTCTGGAAGATCGTCGACGGCAAGGTGACGACCGACGGCGAAATGACGACGGATGACGTCAACGCCCTGCAGGCGAAGCTTCAGTAAGCCGCCCATGTCTTGTCCGGCATCGATCCCATTCCATTGAGGTTGATGCCGGACACTTGCATGTCCTGTTGCTGGTCAGGCCGGCCTGGAAACGACCACCGCACCAGCCCAGAGCGGCCTCGGTTCAACGCAGCTTTGACACCACCCACGGTCGAGCCGACGAGATCGGCAATCTCTTCCAGCGAATAGTCGAAGACATCCTTGAGCAGGACGCAGGCGCGCTCCTTGGGCGGCAGATGGATCACCAGCCGCTCGATGGCGCGATCCGCGCCCTGGCCCGCCGTCCAGCGAAATGAAGCTGCCCACGATCAATTTTCTCATCGCGTGTCTCCGGTTGCGCAACAGGCATCCAGTCGGATCCAAGAACCGGCGCAAACGAACCGGCCCGACGGATGACCACAGGATGCTTGCCTGAGACGTTTCCGGTTCGACTTTGGATACGCGTGAGGACCGTTTGAGCTAATAAAGCGGCTTGGCCATGTGCCGGGGGGTCGGCCATTCCGTCGTTATCCCCGGCTGCACCGGCCGCTCGAGATAGGTCGACAGGACCACATAGCTTCGGGTCGAGGTGACGCCGGGTGTTTCGTAGAGGCGCGACAGCAGGCCCTCGAGCGCCCGCGTGTCCTCGGTGCGGACCTTGATCAGCATGCATGTGTCGCCGGCCACCGAATGGATCTCCTCGACTTCGGGGTGTTCGGAGATTGCCATCAGCTCCGGCGTCTTTCCCCACCCCTTTGTGTCGATATGGACGAAGGCAAGCAGCGGCTTGTGCACCGCCTTGGGATCGATGATGACCGCGGTGTTGCGGATGGCGCCGCTGCGCCGGAGGCGCTTGACGCGTTCATGGGCTGCCGGCGGTGAAAGGCCGACGCGGTCGCCGAGCTCGGCATAGCTGATCGTGGCGTCGTCGACCAGAACGCCTAATATTTTTCGGTCGGTTGCATCGATATCGCGGGCGGCGGGCCTGTTCTGCGGAATGCCATCTGTTTCTTCATCCATATTAAAATTCCCGATTGATGCAGAATTTAATACGGCCATTATTGCCATATGTCGAACACTGATCAAGTCGCAACATTTACAGCAAGGCCGCCTATCCCGGCCCTCGCTTACCTCCTCACCGGATGCATTGCCGTGATCGGCTCGAACTCGCTGGTGCTCGGTCCGATCGCACCGGCGGTGGCCGCGTCCTTCGGCACAAGCGTGCCGGCGGTTATGATCGCGTCCGCCGCGTTCGGGCTCGGTACGTCGGCGAGCGCCTTGTTCCTGGCGCGCTATATCGATCGGCTTGGCGCCCGTCGCATGCTGCAAGGGGCGTTGCTGCTGCTGGCGATAGCGCTCGTCGCCAGCGCCGCTGCGCCGACCGTGACGACGCTGGTCGCGGCCCAGCTTCTCGCCGGCATCGCTGCAGGTGTCGCCATGCCGGCAATCTATGCCAGCTCCGCCGCGATTGCGCCGCCCGGTCGTGAAAGCGGCACCATAGGCGTCGTGCTGACCGGCTGGACGCTGAGCATGGTCGCCGGCGTTTCGCTGTCGGCCGTACTTGCCGATCTGGTGCATTGGCGCGCCGTTTTCGCGGCGGTCGCGGTGCTCGCAGCACTCGCATTGGCAAGCCTGGCGCTGACGTCGCTGAGCGATGTCAGGAAGAGCGGTCCGGCACCGACGCCGCTGGGTGCGTTGGCCGTTCCGGGCATAGTGCCGCTGCTGGTCGCCTGCGCCGCCTTCATGACCGCGTTCTACGGCATCTACGGCTATCTTGGCGATCACCTTCACAACGGCTTGGGACGGCCGGTCAGCGCGAACGGGCTGGCCGCGCTCGCCTATGGTGTCGGCTTTGGCGCGGCGGCGCTCCTTGACGGCGTTATCGATCGCCTGGGTGCGCGGCGTGTCATGCCGTTTGCCTACCTGCTCGTCGCGGTCGTCTATGTCGCGATTGCCGCGGCAAGCAGTAGTTTTCATCTGACCATAGCGGTGATAGCCGTCTGGGGCCTTGCCAATCATTTCGGGCTGAACGTGCTGGTGATGCGCCTGTCGGCGCTCGACCCTGCGCGCCGCGGCACGATCATGGGTTTGAACAGCGCGGTGACCTATCTTGCGGTGTTCGTCGGCACCACGGCGTTCGGACCGCTCTATTCCACGTTCGGTTTTGCGGCATCGGCGGTGGTTGCAGCCTTGCTCATGCTAATCGCTGCTGCGGCAGCGGCGTGGCGTTCGCCGAAGCTATAGCACAGCAAGGCTTGCGTCTCGGTCCCGTCCTTCGATAGATGCTTGGTGGATGGACAATACAACGCTTGAGACAACCGCCGACCCCTTGCCGCACGAGCTGGCTTTTCTCGGAGAGCGGCTTGCGGCGTTCAACGACAGTGATGTCGGCGCCTCCTGCAGGAAGGCATTGGCCGTGTTCGTGCGCGATGAGCACGGCGCTATTGTCGCCGGCATCTCGGGATACACCGCCTGGGGCTGGCTCTATGTGCAATGGCTCTGGGTCAATGAAAAACTGCGCGGTCACCGCATGGCCGGCAGGATGCTCGAGGCGGCCGAGAGGGAGGCGATCGCGCGCGACTGTCGCGGCGCCTGGATCGACACGTTCAATCCCAAGGCCGCCAAGGCCTATGAGCGCCAGGGCTATCAGCCCTTCGGCGTGCTTGCCGATTTTCCCGTCGGCCGCAGCCGCATCTTCCTGCAGAAGAGGCTGAAGCCTGACTAGCCGGCAAGGCGTCCGCCGCACATCGGCTTTGGCACGCCGGTCGTACTGGGGAAGCTGATCGGCAAGCCCCTGAGCACGCGCACTGCCAGGAACGCAAAACACTCCGCCTCCACCGCATCGCCCTTCCAGCCAAGCGCCTCGGCCGGAACCGCTTCGACGCCAGCGCGGCTGGCAAGCATGGCCATGATCGTTGGGTTGTGTCGACCGCCACCGCTGACCACCAGCCGCTTCGGCCGGCGCGGCAGAAGATCGAGCCCCTTGCCGACGGCGGCCGCGGTGAAGGCCGTCAGCAGGGCTGCGCCGTCCTCGGCGTTCATTCCGTCCGCCATTGAGGCGCCGAAATCGAAACGGTCCAGCGATTTCGGGTAGGGTTTGGTCAAATACGGATGCTGCAGGAGCTTGGCCAGCCGCGCTTCGTCGACCGTGCCGGCGCGGGCAAGGGCGCCGTCGCGGTCCATTTCGCCGAGCCCCTTCGATTTGATGAAATCGTTCAGCGGTGCGTTGGCGGGCCCGGTGTCGAAGGCAACAACATTGTCCGTGCCATCCCACCAGGTGATGTTGGCGACGCCGCCGAGATTGAGCACCGCCGTGTCGCCGGTGGCGTCGGCTTCGCGCAGCAGCGCGGCGTGATAGGCGGCCGACAGCGGCGCGCCCTGGCCGCCGGCGCGCATGTCGGCCGAGCGGAAGTCATAGGCGACCCTGGTGCCAAGGATGGCATGCATCAGCTCGCCGTCGCCAAGCTGGCGGGTCTGGCCCAGTCGGCCCACTTGCGGGGCACGGTGCAGCACGGTCTGGCCGTGGAAGCCGACGACCCCTATATCGGCCATCGTCAGCCCGTGGCTTTCGACCAGATCCTTGACTGCCGCGGACTGGGCGCGCGTCAGCGCTTCCTCTGCCTCGTCGAAGATTGCCGGTTCCGGCCCTGTGAAATTCCAGCTCCTTGCCTGCCGCAGCGTCTCTTCCAGCAAGGTCCGGATCGACTGCGGGTAGGGGGCAAGCGTGTAGATGCCGAAGTCGTCAATCCGTTCGCCGTCGGTCTTGATCAGCGCGACATCGATATTGCCGTCCAGCACGGTGCCGGTCATCAGGCCGACGGCCCACATGGGTTCGCCATTTTTCGGATTCATGGTTGTCAGGCTCCGTTGACGAGATCGCCGACCGCTTGGCGAAGCGCTACGATCCCGCTGTTGAAATGACGTGTCGGATGGATCCGGTTGGTGAGCAAGGTCCAGGCTCTGCCTTTGTCGAAGTCGACCCACAGCCCGACACCGGTAAAGCCGGTATGCCCGATGGTTTCGGGGCTGCATAACCGGCCGCCGGACCAGCCTTCGTAGGGTCGCTCCCAGCCATGGGTGCGGGTTGCCGACAAGGGCGTGCGCATTAGCGCGATCGAACGCTGCGACGCGCCGGTCCCGTCCAGCAGCCCTTGCGCAAAGTCGAGGACCGAAGCCGCCGTTCCGAACAGGCCGGCGTGACCGGCACCTTGCAAGGCCGAGCAATTGTCGTCGTGGACTTCGCCGCAGAGCACGCGATGACGCCATGTGCAGTCTTCGGTCGCCGCCGCTTGATCTGGTTCGGCGGAGAACGCGAAGCCCGGACCGGGATCCATCTCGCGAATGGTCTTGCCAGACAGGCGCTCTAGGACGAAGCCGAGCAGGATGAAGTTGATATCAGAATAGACCGGCTCGCCAGCCTGCCATTCGCGCTGCAGGATGAAGGCGCGCAGCAGGTCCGGATCGTGGCCATAGGTGTAGATCGGCGCGACGGCGGGAAACGGTGTCTGATGGCCGAGACACTGGCGAAACGTTACGTTCCGTTCCCAGGCTTTTTCGTCATATTGGCGAAGGTCGGACAGGACGGAAATCAGCGGCGCGTCGAGGTCGATGACGCCTTCTTCCGCCAGTGCCAGGATACGCGACGTGGTGAAGATGACTTTGGTCAGGGAGGCCAGGTCGAACCATGTCCCGACATGCATCGGCCGTATCTTGGGCACGACTTGGGCTGAGCCGATTGCCCGGACGATGCGTTCGCCGTCCCCGTCAACTATGCCGAGCACGCAGCCCGGAATGCGCGATGCGGCCACGGCCGCTTCGAGCGGGGCGAATGCGCGGGAGAAGAAATCATGGTCGATCAACTACGCCTCCGTTTGGAAGGCAGCGAGGGGCTGTCCGTCTGACTCTGCATGCTTTCGAGCGACAATCATCACGCTTCCACCCGTGCCCTATGATCCGGCCCGAATTGCTGCCAATTGGCCGGCCCCGGCTCAAACCCCAGCGGACGCACGAGCGAGGGGACCTGGCGCGTGTCCAGCTCGAAACGTTCATGCCGCCGGTCTATAGTAGGAACGGCCGCGATAAGCTGTTTGGTATAGGAGTGCTTCGGCTCCGAGAGCACCGATCTGGCATCGCCGATCTCGACGATCTGGCCGGCATAGATGACCGCGATGCGATGGGCGATCCGCTCGACGACAGCCATGTCATGCGAGATGAACAGATAGGCCAGCCCGAATTCACGCTGCAGCTCGATCAAAAGCTCCAACACCCTGGCCTGCACCGACACATCGAGCGCCGAAACCGCTTCGTCGAGGACGACAACCGAAGGATTGAGCATCAGCGCGCGAGCGATGCACAGGCGTTGCCGCTGGCCGCCGGAGAATTCGTGCGGATAGCGCTGCAGGCTGTTTTCCGGAAGGCCGACGCGTTTCAGCAGCGCGGCCATTTTCGCCCGCGTTTCAGCAGTTATCCGTCCGCCGGTAGCGATCACAGGCTCTGCGAGGATGCTTTGGATGGTGAGTCTGGGATTGAGCGAGCCATAGGGATTCTGGAACACCATCTGCATGGGAAGGGCGCTCTGCCCGGTGACGGGCTTGCGCGCGCTGGCCGAGATCGTGCCGCGCGTCGAGCGCACCAGCCCCAGAATCGCGCGGGCGGTGGTGGACTTTCCGGAACCGCTCTCGCCGACGACCGCCAATGTCTCGCCCGGCATTAGCTCGAAATCCACACCGTCCACGGCATGGACGGCACCGCTGGTACGGCTGAAAAACCCAGCCTTGACCGGAAACCGCACTACGAGGCCATCGACCTTCAGCGCCGGCTCGGCAGCTTTTTGCGTTTCGCGTTGCACGTCCTTGCGTGCGGCACTGCCGCCGGCGAAATGCGGCACCGCATGAAGCAGATGCCGCGTATAGGGATGCCGCGGATCGTCCAATATCTGGTTCAATGCGCCCTGCTCGACAGCTTCTCCGCCTTGCATCACCATCACCTTGTCGGCGATGCCTGCAACCAGACCGATGTCGTGGGTGATGAAGATCATCGACATCCCGGTTTCCTGCTTCAACTCGGCGAGCAGCGCCATGATCTGCGCCTGCACCGTAACATCCAGCGCCGTCGTTGGCTCGTCGGCAATGAGCAGGCGCGGGTTGCACGCAATCGCCATGGCGATCATCACCCGCTGCAGCATGCCGCCCGAAAGCTGGTTGGGCGTGTATTTCAGCCGCCGTGCAGCGTCGGGAATACGCACGCGGTCGAGCGCGTCCTTGGCCGCCGCCGTCGCTCGCCGGCCGGTCAGGCCGCGATGCAGGCGAAACGATTCCTCGATCTGCCTGCCGATGGTCAGCACCGGATTGAGCGAGGTCATCGGCTCCTGGAAGATCATGCCGATTTCGCCGCCGCGGATCTTCGTCAATTGCGGCTCGGCTGCGGCTGTCAGGTCGAAGGTGCTGCCGTCGGCCCGCCTCAGCTTGATCGACCCGCCGGTGATGCGGCCGCCGCCATAATCGACGAGGCGATTGATCGACAGCGCCGTGACCGACTTGCCCGAGCCGCTTTCGCCGACGATGGCCAGCGTTTCGCCGTCGGCGAGATCGAAGCTGACGCCGCGCACGACCTCATTGGCTTGCGGGTTGCGACCGAAGCCGACGCGCAATCCGCTGACGGACAGCAGCGGGATCATGCGATCGATCTCCGCATCTTCGGGTCGAGGACATCGCGCAACGCATCGCCGAGCAGGTTGAAACCGAGGATGCCGATCATGATCGCCACGCCCGGGAAGATCATCAGCCAGGGAGCTGTCTCCATCAGATTGCGGCTGTCGCTCAGCATCAGGCCGAGCGACGCCGCGGGCGGCTGCGTGCCGAGCCCGAGGAAGCTTAAGCCGGCTTCGGTCAGCAGTGCCCAGGCCAGCGCCAGCGTCACCTGAACCGTCAGTGGCGCCACCAGATTGAGCAGCAGATGCCGTGTTACGATATAGCCCGCACTGCTGCCGAACGTGCGGGCCGCGTCGACGAACTCGCGCGCCTTGAGCGACAGAGCCGGACCTCGCACGACGCGCGTGAAGATCGGTGTGTAGACGACGGCGATGGCAATGACGCTGGTCGAGGTTCCCGGTCCCGCAACCGCGACGATCAGCAGCGCCAGCAGGATCGCCGGGAACGCCAGCACAACGTCCATGATGCGCATCACCATGCCGTCCCAGCGGCGCCCGAACCAGGCTGCCGCCAGCCCGAGCACGGTGCCGGCCAGTGTCGCAAAGGCGACCGAAAAGAAGGCCACGATGAAGGACTGGTCGATCCCGGTCATCAGCCGACTTGCGACATCGCGGCCGAACAGGTCCGTGCCCATCCAGTAGATGCCGTCAGGCGCATGCAGTCGCTCGACCCGGTGCTGCGTCAACGGATTGTGCGGCGTCAGCCCCAGCATGCCAAGCACGGCAAGCAGCAGATAAAGCGCAACGATGGCACCGCCGATCCGGCCGCTGGGATGCGCAAATATAGCCCGCAATGTCGCCATCAGTGCTCGCTTAGCCGGATACGCGGGTCGAGCGCGACATAGGCGAGGTCGACGAGGAGATTGACGATCATGAAGTTGAAGGCGATGAATAGCACGCTTCCCTGCACCAGCGCGTAGTCGCGCTGCAGGATGGCATCCAGCACCATGCGGCCGAGACCGGGCAGCGCATAGATCTGCTCGACGATGACAGCTCCGCCCAGGAGGTAGCCGAACTCTATGCCGCTCAGCGTCACGACCGGGATGAGCGCGTTGGGCAAAGCATGCCGCCAGATGACGCCGCGCGCCGAAACGCCCTTGCTGCGCGCCGTCCTGACATAGTCGTCGCTGAGCACATCGAGCATCGCCGAACGCGATATGCGGGTCACCGAAGCCGCGAAGGCAAATCCAAGCGTGACCGCAGGCAGCAACAGCTGGCCGAGATTGCGCAGCGGATCCTGCCACAGCGGCGAAAACTCGCCCATCGCCGGCAAAACGCCAAACCCCGCCGACAGCGTGTAGATGATCAGCAGGGCAAGGACGAAGTTCGGCGTCGACTGCCCGATCATTGCGACAACGCGCACGCCGAGGTCGGATAGCTTTTCATTATGGGTGGCGGCAAAAATCCCGGCCGGCATGCCGACAACCAGGGCGATGATCATCGACAGCAAGGCGAGTTCCAGCGTTAGCGGGAAACGCTCGAGGATGACGTCGAGCACCGGCCTGCCATAGGTGGACGAAATGCCGAGATTACCTTGGAAAAGACCAAGCAGCCAGCGCCAGTATTGGATGAACCAGGGCTGGTCGATGCCGAAATAAGCTGCAAGTGCATCGCGCTGCTGCGGCGTCAGCAGGCCGGCTTCGGTCCCCAGCATTGCCGTGATCGAATCGCCCGGAACCATCCTGATCGCCAGGAACACCACGATGGACACGCCAAGCAGGACGAGAGGGAAGGTCGCCAGTCGCCGCATCAGATAGTTCACGCGAAGAATATCCTCTCGTCCGGCATCAAAGCAGCTACTGGATCGTCACCTTGGCGAGGCTGAACAGCGAACCTGTCGGCACCGGTTCGAATCCTGCGATATTCTTCTGCTGTGCCGTGTAGCTGTAGGACGTGTAGAGCCAGATCCAGGGCGACATCTCAGTGATGTGCTTCTCGAAGTCGGCGAAGATCGCTTTGCGCGCTGCCGGGTCGGTCTCGGTGCGGCCCTTCTGCATAAGACTGTCCAGCGTGTCGTCGACATAGTTCGCCACCTTCTGCAGATTGCCCGTCTTGGTCCAGTAGCGGTTGTACATAGTGTAGGGATCGGCCCTGCCGCCGTTCAGCGCGACGGCCATGTCGAAATCGCCCTTCAGCCAGGCGTCGACATAGACGTTGAGCTCCATCATCTTGATGTCGAGCTTGACGCCGATTTCTGCGAGTTGCGACTGGATGACCTGGGCTTCCGCCGCTGCCGTCGGCGGCTCGCCGGTGGCGCCGATCACGGTCGCCGAAAAGCCGTCGGCATACCCGGCTTCGGCCATCAACTGCTTGGCCTTCTCAATGTCGCGCTTATAGCAGAACAACTGCTTCGGATCGGTCGCCAGTGCCGGGATGGTCAGCGGGCCGGTGACCTTGCCTTCGCCGAGCGAGGCGGTGTCCAGCACTTCCTGCCGGTCGATGGCGCAGGAAATCGCCTGACGCACCTTGAGTTCGGTCATCGGTTTGCGGGAGGGATTGAGCTGCAGCACGTGATAGGCAAGCACCGGCACGCGGTTCAACTGCAGGCTGGCTTCCTTGGGCACCAGCGTGGCGACAAGCGGATCGTTGAGCAGGGCAAAATCGATCTGCTTGGTGCGCATCGCCGCCAGGATCGCCGTCTCGTCCGGCAGCACGCTGATATCGATGCCGTCGACGCCGGTCGCGCCGCCTGCCCAGTCCTTGTTGGCGACAAGCACTTCCTTGGAATTCGGATCCCATTTTTCGAGCTTGAACGGACCCGAGCCGATCGTTGTCGTGCCGATCGAGCCAGTCGCGATTTCGCTTGCCGGGACGATCGCCGCGTTGACGTCGCTCATCGCCGTCAGGATCGGCACATCCGGCTGCGAGAGGTGGAACACGACGGTGGCTGGATCGGGCGTGTCGATGCTGGCGATCGAGAGAAAGTTCGCGCGCGCCGCAGCACCCGTCTTCTCGTCGAGTATGCGCTCGAACGATGCCTTGACGTCGGCCGAGGTCACGGCGGCGCCGTTCTGGAATTTTGCTTTCGGATTGAGCTTGAAGCTCAGCTCCTTGCCGCCCGGCGAGAACTGCCATGAATCGGCAATCGCGGGCGTGATTTGCAGGTTTGCGTCGAGCCGCACCAGCGGTTCGTAGATCAGCTCCAGCAGCCGCAGTGAGGAGAATGCCGTCTGCTTGTGCGGATCAAGACCGGTGGCGTCCTGCGACCACGCCATATGCAGCGTCGCCGCACTCGCCTGCACCGGTAGCGCGGCGATGCCAACCATTGCCGCGAGCGTCATGCCGGAAAGCAGTTTCTTGCCAATGTGCCGTACCATTGTCGTCTCCCATTATTGTTAAACCAGATGCCTTGCAGTTCCCCGGACCGCTTCAAAGGGACACACGCCCCGGAACATCGGCCCAGTATCCATGCGGTTTTACACCGTCTTTTCGCCTATCGCCTTGCGCAGGAAACCTCCCGCGTTGGCAAGCGCCTTACGTGCTTCTTCGACACCCATGCCGGTGATCGTCACGAGGATTGCCAGTTTTACATCATTGCCGGTCTGGTCGAGTGCCTGTCGTGCCTGCTGTGCCGCGCAGCCGGTCGTCTGCATCACGATCCTGACCGCCCTTGCGACAAGCTTCTTGTTGCTTGGATTGAGGTCAACCATCAGGTTCTGATAGCTCTTGCCGATGCGGATCATACTGGCGGTGGACAGCATATTGAGCACCAGCTTTTGCGCGGTTCCCGATTTCAGCCGGGTCGAGCCGGTGAGGACCTCCGGGCCAACCACCGGAGAGATGGCAATATCGGCAATGCCGGCAATGGTCGATCGAGGATTGCAGGACAACGCCACGGTGGTGGCTCCCACCTCCTTGGCATAGGTCAGGCCGCCGATGACATAAGGTGTGCGTCCGCTGACAGCGATGCCGACCACCACGTCGTCGGCGGTCAGCTTGATGTCCTGCAGCGCCTTTATTCCCTGTTTCGGATCGTCCTCGGCGCCTTCCGCAGAGTGCACCAGCGCGTCGACGCCGCCGGCGATCAGGCCCACCACCATGTCCTCGGGTACGCCGAAGGTCGGCGGGCATTCCGAGGCGTCAAGGACGCCGAGCCGGCCGCTGGTGCCAGCCCCCATATAGACAAGGCGTGCACCGTCCTGGAACGCGCTCACGATCCGGTCCACGGCCGCAGCAATATCGGGGATGACCTTCTCGACGGCTGCCGCAACGCCTTTGTCCTCGTCATTGATCTTGCGCAGCACCTCGAGGGTCGGCAACAGATCGATGTCCATGGTTTTCGGGTTCCGGTCCTCGGAAACCAGCCGCTCCAGCTCCGACATCAACCCTTGTTCGACCACTTCGCTTACTTTCAAGTGCGACTGCGAGCAGGACTGTGATGCCCACAGCAAGCGGCGTCCAGTGCCTGCACCTGGCCGTCGGCTCCGTACCGGCTGCGCCGGTTCTGTTTCGTTAACTTTTTAGAATTCGATATTCCCTGTGTCAACAGAAAGTAGGAATATTATATTCCTTGCGAGCAAGGCATCACTGGCGGCAGAGGGATTTTCTGGCCAGGATTATGGCTCCCGAAACCGCGTCGCCGTCGGCCGGCTTCAGCCGTCGGCGGACGTCGGGAGCGAGCCATGGCTCAAGCGGGCTGGACAACCCTCCGAGCAGCGTAACCCGCGGCGCGCCTTTTTCGAACAGCACCCGCACGAAGGTGTCGATCTGCTCGGCAGCGCCTTGCACGATCCGCCGACCGGCCGGATCGCCCTGATCGGCATGGCGGATCACCATCGGCGCCAGGGCGGCATAGTCAGTCGCACTGGCGCGGTCCATCCAGGCCACCGCCTCGAACGGATCGTCCTTGAAGCGCTGCATCACCTCGGCCAGCAGCGCCGTCCGCTCATGCCGACCGTCATGGGCTCGCAAGGCAAGCTGCACTGCCTTCAGTCCGAGATCGGCGCCGCTGCCCTCATCGGAAATCGGAAAACCGTAGCCGCCGACGCGCAGGTCGCGCCCTTCGACAAAGCCGAGCCCGATCGAACCGGTCCCGGCTATGACGATGGCGCCGTCTTGACCCGAATGCGCGCCAAGGCAAGCCGCGACGCCGTCGCTGACGAAGTCGATGCTCGCAAAGGGTTGTTCGATGCCATGAAACGCCTCGAGCGCACCCTTACGGCCGATGCCGGCAACACCGATACCCGCGCGGATCCTGGCGATTTCCGCCGCCGTGAACCCTCCCTCTTCGATCGCCGCGCCAAAGGCTTTGGCAATCGAGGCCCAGGCCACCTCTATACCGAGTCGCGTTGTCGCCGGGCCCGACAGGCCTTGCCCGAGCACGGTTCCTGCCTCGTCTTCGATACGCGCCCGGCAGCCGGTTCCGCCGCCATCGACGCCCAGGAAATAATGCGGAGACGCCCCACCGGCACTCATTGCCTTATTCGTTCGATCTGGGCACCGCACAGCCGGAGCTTGCGGTCCAACTGCTCGTACCCGCGGTCGAGATGATAGACGCGATTGATCGTCGTCTCGCCCTCCGACACCAGCGCTGCCAGCACCAGCGAGACGGAGGCGCGCAGGTCGGTCGCCATCACTTGCGCGCCCTTCAGCTTCTCGCCTCCGCGCACCAGCGCCATGGTGCCTTGCAGCTTGATATTGGCGCCGAGCCGCATCAGTTCAGGCACATGCATGAAGCGGTTCTCGAAGATCGTCTCGCGCAACAGCGAAGCGCCCTCGGCACAGCACATCAACGCCATGAACTGCGCCTGGAGATCGGTCGGAAAGCCCGGATATGGCTCCGTCGTCACGTCGACCGCCTTGAGCGGCCCGTCTCTCGACACGATCAGCCCGCGGTCGCCCGGCCATATTTTCACACCGGCTGCTTCGAGCAGCTGGACGATGGATGCCATGTGCTCGAGCCGCGCGTGGGTCAGCTCGAGCTGACCGCCGGTGATGGCCGCTGCGACGGCATAGGTGCCGGCCTCTATCCGGTCCGGGATGATGTCGTGCGTGGCGGCGCGCCAGTCTGTGCTGCCCCCGATCAGGACGCGGTGCGTGCCGGCGCCCTCGATCTGCGCGCCCATGTCGTTCAGGCAGGCGGCAAGATCGGCCACCTCCGGCTCGCGGGCCGCGTTGAGGATCTCGGTCTCGCCGTTTGCCGTCGTCGCCGCCATCATCGCCGTTTCGGTCGCGCCGACCGACGGCGAGCTCAAAACGATGCGCGCGCCTTTCAGTCCGCCCGGCGCAGACGCGACGATCAGTCCGTTTTCGATCGCGATATCGGCGCCAAGTGCGGCAAGTGCGGCGACATGCATGTCGACCGGCCGTGCGCCGATCGCGCAGCCGCCAGGCAGCGAGACCCGGGCATGGCCGAAGCGGGCAAGCAGTGGACCGAGAACCAGCACCGTCGCGCGCATGCGCCTGACTGTATCGTAGCTTGTCTCCCTGGAAGCGGCGGCACTGGTATCGATTGTGGCGGCATGCGCCGATCTGGTGACTTCGGCCCCATGAAGGCCGACGACGCCAAGCATGTTATCGACATCCGTCACCTCAGGCAGGTTGGTCAGCTGCAGCGGATAGGGGCTGAGCAACGCCGCCGCTATTTGCGGCAAGGCCGCGTTCTTGGCGCCGGAGATCGTAACCGCGCCCTCAAGCCTGTGCCCGCCGACGATCCGCAATTTGTCCATGGCTCTGACCTAATCCCGAGCTGTCGGCGAGTCTACGATCTTTTCATGTCCGAATCGTCGACATGCCCGAAGGCTGGGCCGCAACTGCATCAGTCGAGATTTGATGGTTCATTCTTGGCTGTCAATCAGAGACGGAATAATTTATTCCTTGGCTTGGCATTGTCGATGACAGGCAATGGGGGAACGCATGTCCGTCCTGAAGAAGATCGAGGCCAAGCTCGAAGTCATGGCGCCCGGCGACCGCGAGATCGGTCGGTATATCGTCGATAATCCCGACCAGATGCTCCGCCTGTCGACGGCGGCGCTTGCCGCCGAGATCGGCCGCAGCCAGTCGAGCGTCGTCAAGTTCAGCCAGAAGCTCGGCTATTCCAGCTATCAGGAGCTTAAGCTCGCCGTCAGCGAGGCCAAGTCGCAGGAATGGCACGTGCCGGCCGGCATGATCCACGGTTCGATCGAGGTCGGCGACAGCTATCTGGTCATCCTGCGCAAGCTGATCGGCAGCAAGCTCTTGTCGATGCAACAGACCGTCGCGGCCAACACCGAGCAGGAAATCGGCAAGGCCCTCGAAGCGTTGAACGGTGCGCGCCGCATTCATTTGGCCGGCGTCGGCGCATCCTCGCTGGTGGCGCGCGATTTTTCCTACAAGCTGATGAAACTCGGCCGCAACGTGCTGCACGACAGCGACAGCCATGTGCAAATGGCCAATGTCTCGACGCTTGGACGAGGTGACGTGCTGTTCGCGCTCTCCTATTCCGGGGCGAGCATCGAAACCCTGCGGATAGCTGAACTTGCCCGCAAACGTGGCACCACCGTGATCGCCGTCACCGGACTTCGCGACAATCCGCTGAGCCGGGTTGCCGACATTCGCCTCCACACGATCGCCGATGAAGAGCGCGCGCGCTCTTCATCGATAACTGCGCGTGATGCACAACTGACGCTGACCGACCTGCTGTTCATCCTGCTCGTGCAGAAGCAGCCTGACGCCAACGAATACGTCCACAACAGCGAATTGGCCGTCTCGGTGCTGAAGGCTTAGCGGTATTCGCGGCCTGGTGTTAAAGAGTCCCGTTTTTCGACGGAATCCCCGCGGCGTACGGACCTTCAGCGTGAGCACGATCGATACGTCGATACAGTCGCCAAGTGGACTGACTGGGCGTCGCCGAAATGCGGGCAGTCGACTGGAACGCCCAGCTTCAAACAAATATTGACAAGAGCATCTGTTGTTTAGAATATCGTACATTCAGCCTCGAATTTGGCGGGCCAGGTGAGACGATGGACGACATTGGAGCACAGGAACAAGCGGTTCTCGACCTCATTGCGGCGAATCCGTTCGCCGGCCAGCAGGATATTGCAACCGCGCTCGGCATTGCCCGCTCGACGGTTGCGGCCCACATCGTGCAACTCGTCAACAAGGGATACATTCTCGGCCGTGGTTACGTCTTGCCGACGTCAAAGCGCATGGTCTGCGTCGGCGGCGCGGTGCTCGACCGCAAATGCCACGCCAAGAAGGATCTGATTTTCGAGACGTCGAACCCGGTCGACGGCTATCGCAGCTTCGGCGGGGTTGCCCGCAACGTCGCCGAAAACCTTGCCCGCCTCGGCGTCGACATAAGCTTCGTCTCGATCGTCGGCGACGATGAAACCGGCCGCTCACTGGTGCGGCATCTGCGCGACCTCGGCGCCGATGTCAGCCAGGTCATCACCACCACGGAACGGCCGACGGCGGAATACGCGGCCATCCTCGACCGCAACAACGACCTCGTGCTCGGCATTGCCGACATGGAGATCTTCGATCTGTTTTCGTCGTCCTATCTCGACCGCTTCTGGCCGCATCTGGCTTCGGCGACATGGGTGTTCATCGACTGCAATCTGCCGGCCGCGACCCTCGCAGCACTGATGTCGCGCAAGCAGGGTGCGCGCTTCAAGCTCGCCGTCGACACGGTATCGGCGCCGAAATCAGCGCGCCTGCCGAAGGACCTGACCGGCATCGATCTTCTGTTCACCAATCATGACGAGGCCAATACGATGCTCGGCATGACGGATGCCGACAGGCGGCTGACGCCGGAGGAAGCAGCGGCAGCGCTGCGCGCGGCCGGCGCCGGCGAGGTGATCGTGACCGTGGGCGCGCATGGATTTGCCGTTGCGACTGAGAGCGGTGTGACGACCATGCACTCCGTCCCGGCCAAGCCCGTCGATATCACCGGCGCCGGTGACGCGATGATCGCCGGCACACTGTACAAGGTGCTTTCGGGTGAGCCGGTCGCTCATGCCGTGCGCACCGGCGCGCTGCTTGCCACACTGACCACCGAGAGCGAAGCCAGCGTCCATCCCGATCTGTCGCCGCGCTTCCTTGCCGCCGGCATGTACCGCATTCCTGCCTGAAAGCGAGATGATATGAAACCTTTCCTTGTCCACCTGAACGATGAAGTCGCTGCTGCGCTTGATGAAGGCCGCGCGGTGGTGGCATTGGAATCGACGATCATCACCCACGGCATGCCCTATCCGGCCAATCTGGAAACTGCCCGTGGTGTCGAGACCGTGGTGCGTGAAAACGGCGCCGTGCCCGCCACAATCGCAGTGGTCGCCGGCAAGATCAAGGTTGGCCTCGACGACCGTGAGCTGGAAGAGCTGGCAGCGGCAAAGGGCGTGGTCAAGGCTTCCGGGCGCGATCTCGCCGCCATCATGGTGCGCGGCGGCTCGGCCGGAACCACCGTCTCGGCGACGATGCGGATCGCCGCGTTAGCCGGGATCGGCATTTTTGCGACCGGCGGCGTGGGCGGCGTGCATCGCGGCGCCGAAGCCACTTTCGATATCTCCGCCGACCTGACCGAACTCGGCCAAACCGGCACGACCGTGGTCTGCGCCGGAGTTAAGTCGATCCTCGATATTGCGAAGACGCTGGAATATCTGGAAACTCAGCGCGTGCCGGTGATCGCCTATGGGAGCGATGATTTTCCGGCTTTCTACACCCGCTCCAGCGGGCTCAAGGCCGATCATCGCCTCGACACGCCCGACGAGATCGCGCGAGCCATGCTGCTGCATGACGAGATGGAATCCGGCACCGGCATTCTCGTCGCCAACCCTATTCCCGAAGCGGACGCGCTCGATCCGGCGTTCATCGACGGCACGATCGCAGCGGCCGTGGCTGAGGCCGAGAAGCGCGGCATCGGGCGCAAGGAACTGACGCCGTTTCTGCTCGCACGCATCAATGAGCTTTCGCAAGGCCGCAGCCTGAAGGCCAACATCGCGCTGGTCCGCAACAACGCCGCGCTTGCTGCCCGCATCGCGGTTGCGCATGCGGAATTGAAGGGCGCGACCAGATAGAGACAGCGCCCGGCCAGCGCTACGCACCTTCGATTTCAGCCCGGCGCGAGGTCGAAGATGCGCCCGGCATTGAGGATGTTGTTCGGGTCGAAGGCTGCTTTCAGGCGCCGCATGGCCGCGATCTCGGCGTCGCTGCGCACAAGGTGCAGCCATTCCTTCTTGTCCAGGCCGATGCCATGCTCGGCCGAGACGCCGCCGCCAGCCGCGGCCACGCGCCGGTAGACGATGTCGTATGCGGCCGCCGGATCCCCGGTGCGAACCTGATAATGCAGATTGCCATCGCCAAGATGGCCGAAGACGTAGACGTCGGCGCTGCGGTCGACGGCCTTGATGACGGCTTCTGTTTCGCCCAGGAAAGTCGCCATTCTCGCCAGTGGGATGCTGATATCGACGCCGATCAGGCCTGCCATCGAAAACAGGAAACGGTTGGCCTCCTCGCGCACCGCCCAGAGCGCCCGGAATTCGCGCGGCGATTGCGAGACGACCACGTCGTCGATCACGCCATCTTCAACCGCCTGCATCAGCACCGCGGCAAAACGTTCGCGGTCGCGGTCGGGCTCGCTGCCCTGTATCTCGGCAAGCACATAGACGGGCGAGCCGACCGGCAGCGGCGCCGGCGCCTCCATGCCGGCGATCATGGCGCCATAGAGCGGTGCGAAATTCACCTCATAGGCCGATAGCAAGGGCCCGAGCTTCCGCCTGAGCAGCGCAAGCAACGTGATCGCCGCGTCCAGCGAAGCAAGCGCGCAGAAGGCATTGATCTCGGTGGCCGGCTTCGGATGCAGCCGCAGGCATGCGCGCGTGACCACGCCGAGCGTGCCTTCGCTGCCGATGAACAATTGGCTGAGGTCGTAGCCGGAGTTGTCCTTCGCCAAACCCTTGAGCGAGGTCAGGATACTGCCGTCGGCAAGCACCGCTTCCAGCCCAAGCACCTGCGCCCGGTACATGCCGTAGCGCAGCACACGGATGCCGCCGGCATTGGTGGCGACATTGCCGCCGACGGTGGCCGTGCCGCGCGCTCCGATGTCGACGCCGAACAGCAAGCCGGCCGCATCGGCGGCTTCCTGCACCGCTTGCAGCGGCGCGCCGGCCTCGGCGATGATGGTCGCCGCCTCGCGGTCGATAGCCTCAACGGAAGTCATGCGCTCCAGCGACAGCACCGCTTCGCCGCGCTGGATGCGCGCCGCGCCCGCAAGACCGGTGCGGCCACCCTGGACGACGAGCCTTTGCCCGACCTCGTTGCACAGGCGCAGAATGTCCGACACCTCGCCGGTCGTGCGTGGACGCAAGACGATCGCCGGCGGCGCGCCGTCCTTGCCGTCGGGGTCTTCCCGGTAGCGTGGTCCGGCCTCCTCAGCCGAGACAATCGCTGACCTGTCCAGCCGCTTTTCCAGCCGCGACAGAAGCTCGGTAATTTTCTGCGACATGTGGCTCAAGGACATGAACGGCCCGGGCGAATCGACGCGGCCGGGAGAGGGAAGGGCGAGGGCTGTGAAAGCGGCCGTGGCTGATTTCTACTGTTCAGCAAATGTGCGGAAAACCCGCCAAGAATACAGCCGGTTGTCTTCGCCATGCGTCGCTCCTGTAACAGGTCGACCATAGGCGCGGCCGGCTATTTGTCAAACCTTTGACCGCAAGCGCTTACCTGCGGGCGGCCCAGTATTCTGGACCGAGGCAAACGCTCACTCACGCGTCCCAGGCGCCTCAGCCTCGGCGCAAATGAGCTTGATGTCGGCTCCCGCCGCCCAGGCGCCGATATCCTCCCGCCGCAGTGCCGCCGCCATCATGTCCGGAAACAGATCCGGGGTGCAGGCGAAGACCGGAATGCCAAGTGCCGCGAGCCGCGCTTCTCCCCGCCTCGACGCAGTATAGATAGCGGTTTGTGAAGAATTATTATAGCTCTGGCATGGTGAAGATTGGCATGCCTTGGCCCTGTTTTGATGGACCAGGACGTGCCTCAGACGCAAATAGTATCGACTGTTATTCGGCGGACAGAACGGGCTTTGGTAGCCGGCGGCCTTGGCGGAAGCTTCAGGCTCTGCCCTTCAGGAACTCGATCACCATTGCCGCGGTCCAGGTGAAGCGATTGCCGCCGAGCGGCTCGCCGTTGAGGGGATCGTAATATTCGGCAAAACCGCTCTCGGCGATCAGCTCGAGACTGGATTGCGTGATGCGTTGTGCGATTTGGCTGTGGCCGGCGACGGCAAGGCCGTCGGCGATCATGTAGTTGACCACCAGCCAGACCGGGCCGCGCCAGTAGCGCTTTGGGTCGAAGCGCCCATCCTCAGGATCGTGCGACGGGACGATGCAACGCGTTTTGCCGGCGATGCGCTCGATCGTTGCAGCGATGGTCGCTGCCCGGCTTTCCGGGATGGCCGAAAATACCGACAGAATGCCGCCGACCGACGCGCTGTCAACATGCTTTCCGGCCACTCGGTCGAAACAAATGTACTGGCCATGCGCGTCGCTCCACAGCCGTTCCATTGCCGAAAGCCCCTTTTCGGCACGGGCGCGATTGGCTTCTGCGATTTCGGTTTCGCCAAGTGCCTCGGCGAGATCGGCAAGGTCGGCGGCGGAACGGATCAGGATGGCGTTGAAGCCGGGATCGACGACCTGGAATGGCGAGGCATCGTGCAGCCGGGCATTGTCCCAGCCAAGCCCGCGGAAATGCTGCAACAGCCAGACATAGCGGTCATACTGTGCCTTGGTTGGACGATGCGCCGGATCGGCGTGCAGGATGTCGCGGCGGGTGTAGGGCTCGACGCCTTCGGTCGGCACGCGCTCGAACGCCTCGTCCCAGTCGATCGAGTTGTCGCGACCGGACTCCCATGGGTGGATTATGGCGACCAGCCCTTCGCCGTCCGGGTCGCGATTTTCGTAGAACCAGCGGTGCCAGGCATCGATTTTCGGCAACAGTGCGCGGGCGCGCTCGGCCGCCGGGGTCTTGTCCTTGGCCTGGTCGAACAAGCGGCGCACGGCAAAGCCGGCGACCGCCGGCTGGGTGATGCCGGAGGTGGCAGTCGGGCGATTGGTTCGCCAGACCTCCGGCCCGGGGAAATAGCCGTCGCTCCAGACATGGAAGACGATGTGCGGCACCATGCCGTCTGGCCATTGGTGGGCGAACAGCGTGTCGATCTCGGTCCAGGCGCGCGCCTCGTCATAGTGGGCAAGGCCGAGCGCGGTCAGGCAGGAATCCCAGTTCCACTGAAACGGGTAGAGGCCCTTGGTCGGTATGGTGTAGGTGCCTTGGTCATTTTCCCTCAGCACCTCGACGGCGCGGGCGATGGTTTCGTCGACAGCAAGAGATATCATCGGGCGTTCGTACTTTCAGAATCGAAGGGGATCAAAGGGCGTTGGTGGTTTCGGGATCGAACCAGCGGATGCGATCGGGTTTGGGCGAAAGCCGCAAGTGATCGCCGACGGCGACCGTGGCATTCGATTCGAGGATGGCGCGGAACAGGCCGCCCTCGACGCCGCAGGTGACCAGCGTGTGCGGTCCGAGCGGCTCGACAACGCGCACGGTGGCGTTAATACCTTCGTTGCCGGCGTCTACATCCTCGGGGCGAATGGCGAATTCTATCGTCTGCTTGTCCGATTTGGGGCCGGGCAGCGTCAGCCCGGCGACGGTCCAACTGCCGTCGGCCGTCTTCGTCGCCGGGATGAAATTCATCGGCGGGTTGCCGATGAAGGAGCCGACGAAGCGGGCCGCCGGATTGCGGTAGACCTCTACCGGCGAGGCGGCCTGGACGATACGGCCCTGATGCATGACGGCGATGCGGTCGGCAAGGCTCATCGCCTCGACCTGGTCGTGGGTAACGTAGATGGTGGTGGTCTTGGACGCCGCGAGCACACCTTTGAGCTCGGCGCGCATTTCGAGCCGCAGCAGCGCGTCCAGGTTGGACAGCGGCTCGTCCATCAAGATCACGTCAGGCTCCATCGCCAGGGCGCGGGCCACAGCCACGCGTTGGCGCTGACCGCCGGAAAGCTGGCCCGAATAGCGCTTCAAAAGCTGTTCGATATGCATTAGCTCGGCGGTGCGGTTGACGCGCCCGTCGACCTCCTGCTGCGGCAGCTTCTTCATGCGCAGGCCGAAGGCGATATTCTCGAATACCGTCAGGTGCGGAAACACGGCGTAATTCTGGAACACCATAGCGATGCCGCGTTCGCGCGGCGGCAGATGGTCGACGCGACGGCCGCCGATCCAGACCTCGCCCTGGCTTGGCGTTTCCAGCCCGGCGACGATCCTCAGCAGCGTGGTCTTGCCGCAACCCGAGGCGCCGAGCAGCACCATGAATTCCTGGTCGGCGATGGTCAGGTCGATCGAATGCAGCGCGGTGAAGCCGCCGAAACGTTTTGCCACCTGCTTGATGACGATCTCAGCCATCGGCGTTCTCTTTTGTGCGCGTCATCGATTGGCGATCCCCCACATGGCGAACAGATATTTGCGGACGGCAAAAATGAAGATCAGTGCCGGGATAACCAAGGCAGCACCGCCGGTGAATTTGAGGTAGAGCGGCGATTCGCCAAGGCTCTGCAGCAGGAAGGCGGTCAGCGTCCGGTTCTCGATGGTGAGCACGGCGGCGGCAAACACCTCGTTCCAGGAGATGGTGAAGGCAAACACCGCGGACGCCGCGATGCCCGGCAGCGCCAGCGGCAGAATGACTTTTCGGAATGCCTGCAATCTCGTGCAGCCGAGCGTCCAGGCCGCCTCCTCCAACTCGACGGGAATGCCGGAGAACAGCGAGAAGGTGATCAGCACCGCAAACGGCAGCGCCAGCGTGGTGTGGACCAGCGCCAGCCCGATCGCGGTGTCGTCGAGGCCGGTGCGGATGAACATCACCGCCAGCGGCAGCGCCAGCAGCGGCAGCGGGAAGGCGCGGGTCATCAGCACGAGGAAACGGAACGTTTCCTTGCCTGGGAAATCGAAGCGCGACAGTGCGTAGCCCGCGGGTGCGCCGAAGCCGATCGAGAGGAGCATCGTCAGCGTGGCGACGAGAACGGAGTTCCACAGCGCCTTGGCGACGCCGGCGAAATTGATGAAGAAAGAAAGGCTGCCGAAATCGAATGACGGGAAGAAGCGCTTGGGGAAGGCGGTCACCTCTTCCGGCGACGACAGCGCGTTGACGATCAGCAGATAGATCGGCAGCAGCACCCAGACGCAAAGCAGGATGACCGTTGCGACCAGCAGCCAGTTGCCGGCTTTGCGGGCCGCAGGCGCGGCGATCGAGATCTCCGCGACGGTGCTCATATCCGCGCCTCCTTCGGCACACGCAGCACACGCAGGAAGAACAGTGTGAAACCGATCGAGATGGCGAGGATGAACAGCGCCATGGCGGCGGCGACATTGTGGTCCTGCAGCGTGAACTGCCAATTGTAGGTCTCGCCCATCAGCACCGGCAGATTGGTGCCGCCGAGTGCTGCAACCACGGCAAAGACCTCAAAGGCAAGGATGACGCGCAGGATGATCGCCGTCTGCAGGCTTGGGCGCAGCAGAGGCAGCGTGATCTTGATGAAGCGCTTCCACGGGCTAGCGCCAAAAACCTCCGCCGCCTCGTAGTATTCCCGGGGGATCAGCCCCATGCCGGCGACCAGAATGACCATCATGATGGCGGTCGCGCGCCAGATCTCGGCCAGCGCCACGGCGATGAAGATCGTCAGCTTGCTCTGGTAGCCGAGGAACATGACCGGGCTGTCGATGACGCTGAGATTGGAGAGCAAGGTGTTCAGGAAGCCGGACTGGTCGAAGATGGCGAGCCAGATCAGCCCGGCGGCCAGATCGGAGATGCCGAGCGGAATGGCGAAGATATAAAGCGCGGCGCTGCGTCCCGTTTCGAGCCGCGACACCGCGGTTGCCATCAGCAGTGCCATGACCAACTGAATCGGCACGACGACGACGCTCAGCAGTAGCGTATTGCGGACAGTGACCGGAAACTTCCAGCTGCCCGCCATGGTGCGGAAATTGTCGAGCGTAAAGCCGCCGTCGCGGGTGAACGCCTCGAAGGCGACCAACACGAACGGGTAGAGGAAGAAGACGCAGAGGAACAGCGTCGCCGGTGTCAGCAGCAGATAGGGCAGGGCCTTGCTGTGCATGGAGCGCTCTCTATTCGAAGCTTCAAAAGGGGTGGGCGCCCGGCGCGCTGGAAATCCGGACGCCCGGGAGGATTCTTAATCGACCGGGCAGGCGCCTTGCGAGGGCTTGTCGGGCGCCCAGCACGGCGCCTTCGCCTGTTCGATGATCGCTTTCAGCGCCGTCGCCTGTTCGTCGAGCACGCCGTGCACATCTTCGCCGCCGAGCACGATGCGCTCGAAGCTGTCGGTGTAGATCTGATTGAACTTGCCGCCGAGGCCGCCAAGTCCCATCGGCAGCAGCGCCGGCAATGCATCGGGAGCTCCGGTCATGGTGGCGATCACTGGGCTGAAGGCCTTCACCGAGGCCGGCATGTCGTCGGGCAGCTTGACGTCGACGATGGGGAAGAAGTTTGTCGCCTTCAGCGTCGCGATCTGGGTTTCCGGTTTCAGCATATAGGCGACCAGCGCCTTGGCCTTGTCCATGTCGGGCGAGGTCTTCGGGATAGCGACGCCGGCCACCACCGGCATGTAGCCGCGGCCTGACGGGCCAGCCGGCGCCGGGAAGGCGACGAAGTCATCGGGTTTCTGGTTGAAGGCGTCGGCGAGGCGCGCCACGTGATCGAATGCCACCCAGACTTCGCCGGTCAGCAGCGGCTCCTGCATGAAGGCATAGTTGGTCGAATTCGGGTTGGTGTATTGCCACAATTCCTTGAACTTGTTCCACGCCGTTTCGGCCTCCGCCGAGCGGAACTTCGTCATCATCGAGCCGGTATACGATGGAAGGAGAAAACCCTCGAAGAAACGGTGCTTCAGCCCTTTCGGGCCGGCCGGAAAACCGAATTTGGGCGAACCGGTCTTTTCAGCGATGTTTTTCGCCCACTCGATCAGTTGGTCATAAGTGATGGTGTTGAGATCGGTGCCGGCCGGCAGATATTGCAGCGCCTGTTTGTTGGCCGCCATCAGAAAGGTGGCCTGCATCCATGGAAGGTACTTCTGCTCGCCGGTGCCGAGCATGCCGAGCTTCTTGTAGGTCTCGTTGACCTTGACGCCACCGAGATCGACGCCAGAGAGATCGACAAGGTTCGCGCCGACGGTGGAGAAGTCTCCGTGCAGGCCGCCGAGCACGCCTATGGTGCCGGCGCCGGCCTGCAGTTCGGCCTGAAGGCGGGTGAGCCAGGGCCCGTCCTCGGCGACCTGATAGTCGACCTGGCCGTCAAACCCCTTCAGCACTTCGCTGCGCATCTTCTGTGTCTCTTCCACTGGTCGCGCCTGTGTCGACCAGAACAACACCTGCTGGGCTTGTGCTGCGCCGGCAGCAAGCGACAACGCCAGCACCGCACCTGCCAATGTCCTCAACGCATTCATCGTCGTCTTCCTCCCTGGTTGTGCGCCGCTAAGGCGTCAGTTCCGTCCTGTGGGTGCCGGGCCATGGCTTGCCCGCAAGACAAGTGTCGGCCGGACCAGCCGCGTCAGTGGCGCGTCCGGCCTGTCGCCGATGACGGTCAGCAGCATCTCGCCGATCTCGCGCGCGCACTGGCGGATCGAGGCGTCGAAAGTGGTCAGCCCCGGCGGCGCATAGGCGGAGGCGGCTATGTTGTCGAAGCCGATCACCGAAAGGTCGCGAGGAATGGCAAGTCCGGCGCGCCCCGCCTCTTCCATCACAGTCAGCGCCAGCTCGTCGAACAGTGCGACAATCGCCGTCGGCCGCTCGGTGGCGTGCAGAAGCCGGTTGATTGCCTGGATGCGGGCACCGCGATCGAAACGCGGCGCCGTCGCCACATCGAGACTGACGGACGGATCGCCCCGGCGGGCGATCGCGGCGGCGAGCCCGTCCTGCCTGAGATGGCGAAATGTCATCGGCTCCGAAATCGTCACCAGGCCGAAATGGCGGTGTCCGAGATCGTAGAGCATGTCGAAGGCCTCGCCGAAAGCATGCGCGCCATCGGTATCGAGCCAATGGTAGGCAAAGTCGCCGTCGAGCAGCCGGCCATGCGCGACGAACGGGAAATTGCGCTGGCGCAGATAGGCAAGCCGCTCGTCGACCTCGGCGATGCGGGTGACGACGACCCCGTCGGCGCGGCCCGATTCGACGACATGGCGAAGCACGGAAAGTTCCGACTGGCCCTGCGCCGCTGCGGCCAGGATCAGGTCGGAGCCGTGCGAAACCAGCCCTTCGCCGAGCCCTGTGACGAATTCACCGAGGAAGGAGTCGACCAGATTGGGGCCGCGGATCGGAAGCACCATGCCGACAAAGCCGCTGCGGCCGGAGACCAGCGTGCGGGCTGCGGTGTTCGGCACATAGCCGGCCTGATGCGCAGCCTCGGCGACACGTTGGCGCGTTTTCAAGGCGATCTGCACGTGGCCGGCAAGGGCGCGCGAAACGGTGGTAATCGACAGGCCGAGCTGCGCAGCAAGTTCCTTGAGGGTGGTAACGCGGGCCGGCATCGTTTCTCCCGAACGAAGTTTGAAACGTTTGTAATGCGTCCAATCCAAATTGCAAACGTTTTAAATGCGCATGGTCGGTGTTGTTTCTTGCCCGTTGGTTAGCGCGGCCCAATTCGGCCCCGGCCGGCAAGCTCCTGGCCGGAGATTTAAACGCAGCGGTTGCTTGACTCGGGCGACGCCTTGTGAAAAATTTTGCAGCAACTGATAAAAATATCAAAGGGCGGAAATGGTTGGTTTTGGCAACGGCCTGCTGCGCGACGATGAGACCGGGATGGCCGCCCGTGCCGCCTGGCTTCACTATGCCGGCGGCCTGACCCAGTCGGAGGTCGCCAAGCGGCTCGGCCTGACCAGTCTCAAGGCGCATCGCCTGATCACCAAGGCCAATCAGGAAGGCCTGGTCAAAGTCTACATCGACGGCGAAGTCTCAGAATGCGTGGAGCTTGAGGATGAGTTGTCCGGCCGCTACGGCCTCGACTACTGCGAGGTGGTTCCGGACTTCGATGCCGAAGACCTGCCGCTCAAGGCGCTCGGCATTGCCGGCGCGCAGTTTCTCAAGCGCGAGATCGAACGCGGCGAAGAGGCGCTGATCGGCGTCGGCCACGGCCGCACTCTTGCCGCCTGCGTCGAATATCTGCCGCGCATATCGGCGGGCAGGATCCGTTTCGTTTCGCTGCTTGGCGGCCTGACGCGCAAGTTCTCCGCCAATCCGCATGACGTCATCCACCGTGTCGCCGAACGCACCGGCGCGGAGGCCTATGTGATGCCCGTACCGATGTTCGCCAACACGGTCGAGGATCGAACAGTATTGCTCGGGCAGAAAGGCGTCAGCGATGTCTTCGACCTCGCCAAGTCCGCCGACTTGCTCATCGCCGGCATCGGCACCGCTGAACGTGAGGCCTCGCTTGTCGCCACCGGCATGATCGAGAAGGGCGAGATGGAGGAGATCCGCCGCAACGGCGGTGTCGGCGAACTGCTCGGCCATTTCTTCGACGATGCCGGAAAGGCCGTTGCGACGACGCTTTCCGACCGGGCGCTGGCACTGGCGCGCGAAGACATCAGCAACCGCAGGATTGTCGCCGTCGCCGGCGGCAAGGTGAAGGTTCGCGCCATCAAGTCAGTGCTGGAGGGCCGTTATCTCAAAGGCTTGATAACCGACGAGCGGACGGCGCGATCGCTCGTGGAACAGACGCCGGTCGGGTAGCCGGCAACCATTTCGTTGAAACTACCCTGTGGAGGAGAAGAGAAATGCATGAGAAAGAGAAAGACCTCATCGACGCATTCCTGCGTGGACAAGTCGACCGCCGTGGGCTGATCAAGGGCCTCGGTGCAATGGGCCTTGCCGCCAGCACCGCCGGCACACTGCTCAATTTCGGGCAGACCCGCGCCCTGGCGGCAGATTTCGACTGGCAGGCGCATAAGGGCAAGACCATCAAGCTGCTGCTCAACAAGCATCCTTACGCCGATGCGATGATTGCCAACCTCGACAATTTCAAGAAGCTGACCGGCATGGAAGTCGTCTATGACGTGTTCCCCGAAGACGTCTATTTCGACAAGGTTACCGCCGCGCTGTCGGCCAGCTCGCCCGAATACGATGCCTTCATGACCGGCGCCTACATGACCTGGACCTACGGTCCGGCCGGCTGGATCACCGACCTCAACGAATGGATCAAGGATCCGGCCAAGACCAACCCGAAATATGCCTGGGACGACTTTCTGCCGGGCGTCAAGAACTCCTGCGCCTGGAACGGCCAGCCGGGCGGCGCGCTCGGTTCGGCGGACGCCAAGCAATGGTGCATTCCGTGGGGCTTCGAGCAGAACAACATCACCTACAACAAGGGCATGTTCGACAAGGTCGGCGTCAGCGTTCCCGGCAATATGGATGAGATGGTCGCTACGGCGGCGAAGCTCACCAAGGACGTCGGTGGCGGCGTCTACGGCATCGGCGTGCGCGGCTCGCGCTCCTGGGCGACGATCCACCCGGGATTCCTGTCGGCTTACGCCAATTTCGACCAGAAGGACCTGAACGTCTCGGCTGACGGCAAGCTGTCGGCCGCGATGAGCACCGCCGAATCCAAGGCTTTCCACAAGCAGTGGGTCCAGATGATCCAGGAGAGCGGCCCGAAGGACTGGTCGACCTACACCTGGTACCAGGTCGGCACCGATCTCGGTGCAGGTGCTTCGGCGATGATTTACGACGCCGACATCCTTGGCTACTTCATGAATGGCGGCGACAACAAGATGGCCGGCAAGCTCGCCTTTTCGGCATTCAAGGCCAATCCTGCCGCCAAGGCGCCGACGCCCAATATCTGGATCTGGTCGCTGTCGATGTCCAACTTCTCCAAGGACAAGGACGCCACCTGGTACTTCATGCAATGGGCATCCGGACCCGAGCATGCATTGTTCGGTGCGACCAAGATGGACTTCGTCAATCCGGTTCGTCAGTCGGTCTGGAACGACGAGATGTTCCGCGAGAAGCTGAACAAGAGCTATCCGGGTTATGTCGAGATGTTCGACGTCTCGGCGCCGGGCGCCAGCATCAAGTTCACCCCGCAGCCGCTGTTCTTCGATCTCACCACCGAATGGGCGGCGACGCTGCAGAAGATGGTGGCCAAGGAAGTGCCGGTCGACGAGGGCCTCGACAAGCTGGCCGAGAGCATCAACAGCCAGCTCAAGGAAGCCGGGCTCGGCTAAGCCGCGGCCAAGGCTGGCCCGTCCGCGGGCCAGCCTTTGAGATGTGATACGTTTGCGACGCGGTCCCGAAAGGTGCCGCCTGCTCGCCCGACCGGCCGCCTTGCTCCCTTGGGCGGCCGGGACGGCGAAGCAACAGGATGACGGAGCAGCCGATGACTGCGGCGACAATACAAAGAAACAGGCCGTCGGGCTTCAGGATCAGCAAGCGGGTGCTGCCCTATCTCCTCAGCCTGCCGGCTCTGCTGGTCTGCATCGGCATCCTGATCCCGTTCCTGACGTCGGTGGTCTATTCGTTCCAGCGCTACCGGTTGAGCCAACCCTGGGCGCGGCAGTTCAACTGGGGCGACAACTATATCTCCTTCTTCACCGACCCGAAGTTCTGGAACACCCTGGAGATCTCGCTGCTCTACGCCGGCATCACCGTTGTGCTTGAACTGCTTCTCGGTCTCGGCATCGCCATGCTGCTGCAAAAGCGCTCGACGCTGAACAACTTCATCTCGATCATGCTGCTGATGCCGCTGATGACGGCGCCGGCGCTCGCCGCGCTGATGTGGAAGCTGATGACCAATCCCGGTTTCGGCGTGCTCAGCTATCTCGCCAGCCTGATCGGGTTGCAGGATTTCCGCTGGGCCTCGTCTCCGTCGACGGCGCTGCTCACCGTCGTGCTCGTCGACATTTGGGTCTACACCCCCTTCATCATGATCCTGCTGCTTGCAGGCCTGCGCAGCCTGCCAACGCAGCCCTTCGAGGCGGCAGCACTCGACGGCGTGCCACGCAGCTTCGTCTTCTTCCGCATCACACTGCCGATGCTGACCCCCTACATCCTGACGGCGACCCTGTTCCGCCTGCTTGATTCCATCCAGCAGTTCGACATCATCTACGCCATGACGCAGGGCGGTCCGGGCGACACGCTGACCGTGTTCCAGGTCGAGGCCTATCTCAATTTCTTCCAGTCGACCAATGTCGGCCGCTCGGCGGCACTGATGATCATCCTGTGGGCGATCACCTATTTCCTCTCGAACATTTTCATCAAGAACTGGCTGCGGCTGCGCGAACGCGCCCGCGGCCAGGCATAGGAGGCTGGCGTGGAACACACCTCGCTTCTCGAACGCATCCTGCGCGGCATTGCCCTGGCGCTGGTCGTGATCTTCTTCATGTTCCCGATCGTCTGGATCCTGATGATGTCGTTCCAGACCAACGAGACAATCCTGCGGATTCCGCCGCAGCTTGTCTTCGAGCCGACGCTCGCCAACTACACTGCCTTGATCACCGGCAAGCTGATGACGGCGGCCGGCACGCTCGACATCGCCTTCATGCGCAACCTCTGGAATTCCGTCTTCCTGTCGGTCACCTCGGTTGCCGTCGCGTTGCTGCTCGGCGTTCCGGCGGCCTACGCCTTTGCGCGGCACAAATTCCGCGGCTCGGAGGACATTGCCTTTACGCTGCTGTCGTTCCGGTTCGCGCCGGCGCTGCTGGTGCTCCTGCCGCTCACCCTCTATTTCCAGAAGCTCGGGCTGGCCAACACCTATATCGGGCTGATCTGGGTCTATCAGCTGATCTGCCTGCCGTTGATCCTGTGGATCGTGCGCGGCTATTTCGAGGACATTCCCGCCGACATCGAATACGCCTACCGCATTGCCGGACATTCCTGGTTTGCCACCTTCCGCAAGATCGCGCTGCCGCTCGCCGGCCCAGGCATCGCCGCTGCCGGTCTGCTCGCCTTCATCTTTGCCTGGAACAATTTCGTTTTTGCGCTGGTGCTCGCCTCGGCCGACAAGCAGCCGGTGACGGTCGGCGCGCTCGCCTTCATCACCTCCTCGGGCATCCAGTATGGCCAGATCTCGGCGGCGATCGTGCTGTCGATCACGCCAACGCTGGCGCTCGCGCTCTATGCGCAACGCTATCTCGTCGAAGGCCTGTCGCTTGGCGCGGTGAAAGGATAGTCCGATGGCAAGCCTCGAACTGCGAAACATCGTCAAGCGCTATAAAAGCCAGACTGTTCTCGACAATCTGTCGCTGACCGTCGCCGACGGCGAAACGCTGGTCCTGTTCGGGCCGTCCGGCGCCGGCAAGACCGTTCTGCTGCGGCTGGTGGCCGGCGTCATCGACCCCGACGAGGGAAAGATACTCATCGGCGGCGAGGACATGACCGATCTCGACGCCGAGTTCCGCGGCGTCGGCATGGCATTTCAGAACTTCGCGCTGTTCCCGCATATGACGGCGTTCGATAACATTGCGACGCCGCTGCAGGCGAAGCACTCATCGCAAGGCACGATAAAGACCGGCGTCGAGAGCGTCGCCAAGCTGTTGAAAATCGGCCATGTGCTCAGCCACAAGCCGCGGGCGCTGTCCAATGGCCAGAAGCAACGCACCGCGCTTGCCCGCGCCCTGGTCGGCTCGCCGCCGGTGCTGCTGCTCGATGATCCCTTGCGCAACGTCGATGCCAAATTGCGCTTCGAAATGCGGCTGGAACTGCCAAGACTGCTGGCGGATCGTGGCGCGACCGTCATCTACGTCACCCAGGACTACAAGGAAGCGATGGCGCTCGGCGACCGCATCGCGGTGATGTCGCAGGGCGTCGTCAAACAGCTCGGCACGCCCGAGCAGATCTATCGCGAGCCGGCCAATGTCGAGATTGCCCGGCTGTTCGGCGACCCGACCATCAACCTTCTGGACGTCAAGCCGGCGCGGGACGCCAAGGGCATCTATGTCGGCCTGTCCAACGTCCAGGTCCATCTTGCCGGCGCTCATGAGACGGCGGTCGGCCGCGACTGCGTGATCGGTTTGCGGCCGGAGGCGCTGGCGTTTGTCGATGAACGCACGCTCGGCGCCATCCCGGTGACGGTCGAGGCTGAGACGCCGCTCAACGAGAAGATCGTCACGCTGGTGCGCACCGTGCGCGGCCGTGAAATCCTGGTTTCGCGTCCTTCCGGGACACCGGGCCAATCCGAGGGCAAGGTCTACATTGCCGTCGACAGTAAAAGCGCCCTTTTGTTCGATCGCACAAGCGGCGAGCGCATCGGCTCGAAAAACGTCGTCAATTTGCGCAGCGGAGAAGCGGCATGAGCCCGACCGCAATCACCATTTCGGGCGTCGACAAGTTCTACGGTCCGATTGACCGTGGCGTACACGCCGTCAAGAACCTGACGATGGAAATCGTCAAGGGCGAGATCGTGGCGCTGCTCGGCTCCTCCGGCTGCGGCAAGACCTCGACATTGCGCATGATCGCAGGCTTCGAAGAGGTCTCGCGCGGCGCTATCGCGGTTGCCGGCCGCAAAGTGCACATGCTGCCGCCGGTCAGGCGCAACGTCGCAATGGCCTTCGAGGGCTATTCGCTCTACCCGCCGCTGACCGTGCGCGAGAACATGGCCTTCGCCCTCAAGGCCGCCAGGCTGGCGAAGAGTGCAGTCGATGCAAAGGTTGCCAACATCGCCAAGCTGCTCGAGATCGAGGACATTCTCGAGCGCTATCCGAGCTCGATCTCCGGCGGCCAGCAGCAGCGCGCCAGCCTTGGCCGGGCGCTGATCCGCGAGGCCGACCTGCATCTGCTGGACGAGCCGATGGGCCAGCTCGAGCCGCAGCTTCGCGCCGTGCTGCGCGGCCGCATCAAGCATTTCATCAAGGAGCGCGGCCTGACCGCGATCCTGGTCACCCACGACCAGACCGAGGCCAACGCGCTTGCCGACCGCATTGCCGTCATGGAGGGCGGCGTGCTGCAGCAGTTCGATACGCCTGACAGGCTCAAGGAGCGGCCGGCAAACCTGTTCACCGGCACCTTCGTTGGCGAGCCGCCGATGAATGTCTTCGAGGCCTATGTCGGCACGGCCGCCGGCAAGATCAGTCTCAAGCTGCCCGACGGGCTTTCGCTCGACTACGACAAGGATGCGTTCAGCGGCCCGGTTCGCGACGAATTGCTCAACCGGCAGCGCGTCGTCATCGGCGTCAGGCCCTATGCGGTCCGCCGCTCGAAGGATGGTGTGCCGGCGACGGTTTCGGCCAATCAATGGCTCGGCGACCAGACCCATATCGCCGCCGATTTCGCCGGCGGTTCGCTGGTCCTGGTCGAACATGACCGAACCCGCTTGGAGCTTGGCGCGCCGATCAAGATCAGCATCGATCCGAAAAACCTTCACGTCTTCGATCAGGCGAGCGGCAATGCCATTTCGCACGGCACGGAGCTGGCTTGATGCAGGATGTGCTGATCGGCATCGACGCCGGCACGTCTGTCATAAAATCCGTCGCCTTTGACACGGCGGGCAGGCAGATCGCGTCCGCCGCGCTGCCCAATAAATACGAGACACTGCCGGGCGGCGGCGCCGAGCAGGACCTGACACGCACCTGGGCCGATACCGCGACGACCTTGTGCGAGCTTGCCGACAAGGTGCCGGATCTCGCCAGCCGGACCATTGCCATCGCCGTGACCGGGCAGGGCGACGGTACCTGGCTGATCGACAAGGATGGCGAGCCGGTTGCCAAGGGCTGGCTGTGGCTCGACGCGCGCGCTGCCGCGGTCGTCGAGGAGATCCGCGCGCGGCCGGAGGACCGGCTGCGCTTCGAAAAGACCGGCAGCGGGCTCGCTGCCTGCCAGCAGGGATCGCAGTTCGTGTTCATGAAGCGCCACATGCCCGCGATGCTTGCCAATGCAGCGACGGCGTTCCACTGCAAGGACTGGCTCTATTTCAAGCTGACCGGCCACCGCGCCACCGACCCGTCCGAGGGCACCTTCACCTTCGGCGACTTCCGCACGCGCGGCTATTGCGATGATGTGCTCGAGGTACTCGGCGTCACCGATCTCCGGCATCTGTTGCCGCCCATCGTCGATGGCACCAGGCAAAGCACCTCGCTGTCGGCGGCAGCAGCCGATGCGACCGGCCTGCTCGCCGGCACACCGGTCGTTCTGGCCTATGTCGATGTCGCCTGCACGGCGCTCGGCGCCGGCCTGTTCGATCGCGAACGCAAGCCGGGATGCTCGATCATCGGCTCCACCGGAATGCATATGCGGCTTGCCGAAACGCCGGACCAGGTTCTGCTCAACGAGGCTGCAACCGGCTACACGATGACGATGCCGGCACCCGGCGTCTTTGCGCAGATGCAGTCGAACATGGCGGCAACGCTCAATATCGACTGGGTCCTTGGCCTCGCCTCCGGCATTCTCGCCTCGCAAGGTATTACGCGGACCAATGGCGAGATGATCGCGCTGGTCGACCAGTGGATATCGTCGTCCGAGCCAGGCGCGCTGCTCTACCAGCCCTATGTCTCGGAGGCCGGCGAGCGCGGGCCGTTCGTCGATGCCAATGCCAGGGCCGGCTTCATCGGCATTTCGTCCAGGCACGGCTATGCCGACATAGTCCGCGCGGTGTTCGAGGGGCTGGCTTTCGCGGCGCGCGATTGCTACGCCGCCATGGGGCCCCTGCCCAAGGAAATCCGCCTGACCGGCGGAGCGGCCAGGAGCCCGGCTCTGCGCAAGATCCTGGGTGCTGCGGTCGGCGCCGACATTCGCACCAGCGAGCGCGAGGAGGCCGGTGCTGCGGGCGCCGCAATGATTGCTGCGGTCTGCGTCGGCCAATACGCATCGATGGACGATTGCGTCAGCGAATGGGTCACGCCTTTGCTCCGTACGGCCGAACCCAGCGATCGGAAACTTGCCGCTGCCTATGAGGCGATGGCTCCGTCCTACACATTGGCGCATGAGGCGCTGCGGCCGGTCTGGCGCTCGATGGCCGCGTCCAGGCAAACCGACGTGAATTGAGAAGAGCATGCCCAAGAAAATTGCGATCATCGGCGACCGCTTCATGCTTCCGGAAGTGTTTCGCGAGAAAATCGAGGCGGCCTGCGGCGACAATCTCGACATCCGCAGCATTGAGACCGCTTGGCCCGACGAGCCGATGCAATTCGGCAATGCCGCGCTTGGTCTGGACAAGGTCAAGGAGTATTTCGGCGATCCCGACGAGGTGGTGGATTTCATCGGCGACGCCGAAATCTTCGTCACCCAGCTTGCGCCGCTCTCCGAAAGCATGATGCAGCGCCTGCCCACGCTCAAGCTGGTTGCGGTCTCGCGCGGCGGACCGATCAACATCGACATGGCCGCCGCCAAGGCCCACGGCATCACCGTGGTCAATGTGCCCGGCCGCAACGCCAGCGCCGTGGCCGAGTTCACCATCGGCGCCATTCTCGCTGAAACGCGGCTGATCCGCGTCGGTCACGAAGCCTTGCGCAAGGGCGAATGGCGCGGCGATCTCTACCGCGCCGATCGCACCGGCCGCGAGCTCAACGAAATGACCGTCGGCGTCATCGGCTACGGCAATATCGGCACCAGGCTGGTTCGCCTGCTGCGCGCCTTCGGCTGCCGCATCTTGGTTTGCGATCCCTATGTGCAATTGAGCGCCGAGGACCGCAATGCCGGCGTCGAACTGGTTGCGCTGGACGATCTGCTGTCGCGCTCCGATGTGGTCACGCTGCATTCCCGGGTCACCGAGGAGACGCGCGGCCTGATCGGCAAGAACGCCATCGCCCGGATGAAACCCGGCGTAATCTTCGTCAATACCGCGCGCGGACCGCTGGTCGACTACGATGCGCTCTACGATGCGCTCGTCTCGGGGCAGATCGGCAGCGCTATGCTGGAGACGTTCGCCATCGAGCCGGTGCCTGCCGACTGGCCGCTGTTGCAACTGCCGAACGTGACGCTGACGCCGCATATCGCCGGCGCGTCGGTACGCACCGTGACCTACGCGGCCGAGCAGGCGGCCGAGGAAGTGCGCCGCTACATCGCCGGGCTGCCTCCGGTCAATCCATGCTGACGACAGGGCATAGAGCGAGATGAACGGTGAAACCGAAATCGTCGACCTCTTCGTCATCGGCGGCGGTGTCAATGGCGCCGGAATCGCGCGCGATGCGGCGGGCCGGGGTCTGTCGGTCATTCTTTGCGAAAAGGACGATCTTGCCGAGGGCACCAGTTCGCGATCGGGAAAGCTCGTTCATGGCGGTTTGCGCTATCTCGAATATTACGAGTTCCGCCTGGTGCGGGAGGCGCTGATCGAGCGCGAGGTGCTGCTCGAATCCGCGCCGCACATCATCTGGCCGATGCGCTTCGTGCTGCCACACAGCCCCGATGATCGGCCGGCCTGGCTGGTGCGGCTCGGCCTGTTCCTCTACGACCATCTTGGCGGCCGCAAGCGACTGCCGGCCACCCGCACGCTCGACCTGCGCACCGCGCCAGAAGGCGCGCCGATCAAGGACAGCTTCAAGCGCGGCTTCGAATATTCCGACTGCTGGGTCGACGACGCCCGCCTGGTCGTCATCAATGCGCTCGACGCCGCGGAGCGTGGGGCCAGGATATTCACCCGCACTGCCTGCACCGCTGCCCGCCGCGAAAACGGCCTGTGGTCGGTGGAGATGCGCGACGGTCGAACCGGCGTCAGGACCACAGTCCGGGCACGGGCGCTGATCAACGCCGCCGGACCCTGGGTCAACGACGTCATCAACCGCGTCGGCGGCCAGAATTCCAGGCGCAACGTGCGCCTGGTCAAGGGCAGCCACATCGTTGTGCCGAAATTCTGGGAAGGGCGGCAGGCCTATCTCGTTCAGAACAGCGACAAGCGGGTGATCTTCATCAATCCCTATCAGGACGATCTGGCGCTGATCGGCACCACTGACATTCCCTATGAAGGGCGGCCGGAGGACGTGACCGCCGATGCGAGCGAGATCGATTACCTGATCAAGGCAGTCAATCGCTACTTCAAGCGCCAGCTCGCACGAAGCGACGTCGTCTACTCGTTTTCCGGCGTCAGGCCGCTCTATGACGACAATGCCGACAATCCGAGCGCGGTGACCCGCGATTACATATTCGAACTCGACGCACCGGCTGGGCAGGCGCCGCTGCTTTCGGTCTTCGGCGGCAAGATCACCACCTTCCGCAAATTGGCCGAGCACGCGCTCGACCGTATCGCCCCGTTCTTTCCGAAAATGGGCAAGCCGTGGACCTCGAAAGGGCACCTGCCGGGCGGCGATATCGCCAATGCCGATTTCGAGCAGTTCCTCGGCGACCTCGGCCATGAATTTCCCTGGATGCCGGCATCGCTGGTCAAGCATTACGGCAGGCTCTTCGGCACAAGGACGCGCGATCTGGTCGGCGCGGCCACCTCGCTCGCCGAACTGGGCCGGCGCTTCGGCAAGGATTTTTTCGAGCGCGAAGCCAATTACCTGTTCGAGCATGAATGGGCCGAGACCGCCGCCGATATTCTCGAAAGGCGCACCAAGCACGGCCTGCATCTGTCCGCCGCGGAAAGAACCGCCTTCGAGGACTGGTGCTCGAGCCGGCTGGCAAAGGCCGGCTGATGGCCTTTACGCTTTCGCTCAACACCAATCCGCTGGTCAACCGCTTTGCGGAGCCGGACGACCTGATCGACGCGATCGCCTATCAGATCGGTATCAGGGACGTCCAACTCACCCATGAATTCGTCAATCCCGGCTGGCCGGCGGCGACGATCGCCAAATTCGTCCGCCTGTTCCGCTCCGCGCTCGACCGCACCGGGGTGCGCGTGACCTCCGCGATGACCGGCCCTTACGGCCGGCTCAATCATTTCGGCCATCCCGATGCCGACGTGCGGCGCTACTACGTCGACTGGTTCAAGACCTTTTCAGAAGTTTCGGCCGAGCTCGGCGCCGCAGGCATGGGCACGCAATTCGCGATCTTCACTCACCGGGATTACGACAATCCTGAACGTCGCGCGCGGCTTTTCGACATCGCGCTGGAATGCTGGCGCGAGGTCGCCGAGCATGCCAAAGCAGCCGGCTTGACCTACCTGTTCTGGGAGCCGATGTCGGTCGGCCGCGAATTCGGCCATACGATCGAAAGCTGCCGGGCACTGCAGCGCGAGATCGAAGCGGCCGGCATGGCCGTCCCGTTCAAGATGATGGTCGACATCGACCATGGCGACGTGACCTCGAGCAATCCGGCGGACACCGACCCTTATGCCTGGGCCGAAGCCTTTCCCAGGCAATCGCCGATCATCCACGTCAAGCAGTCGTCGATGAACAAGGGTGGTCACTGGCCGTTCATTGCCGCTCACAACAAGGACGGCCGCATCACGCCGGAAAAGCTGCTGGAGACGGTTCGCCGTGGCGGCGGCGTCGACAACGAGATCTGCCTCGAATTGTCGTTCCGCGAGCGCGAGCCCGTCGACCACCAGGTCATCGCCATGATCCGCGAGTCGGTCGACTACTGGGCACCCTTTATCGAGACCGGCAGGGCCGATCTCTTGCCGCGAGCATGATCGGATGAGCAGGAGCTGAGGCAGCTCCTGCTCAGAGCCGGAATACGTCAGCCAAATTTCGGATCGAGGCTTCCGGACTTGTAGCGCTTGGCCATTTCCGACAGCGGCAGCGGCTTGATCTTCGGTGCGTTGCCGGCGGTGCCGAATTGCTCGAAGCGCTCCTTGCACAGCTTCCGCATCGCGGCCATTGCCGGCGTCAGATATTTGCGCGGATCGAATTCGCTCGGGTTCTCGGTCAGCACCTTGCGGATTGCGCCGGTCAGCGCCATGCGGTTGTCGGTATCGATATTGATCTTGCGCACCCCGTGCTTGATGCCGCGCTGGATCTCTTCGACCGGCACGCCCCATGTCGGCTTCATCTGGCCGCCATATTTGTTGATGATCTCCTGCAACTCCTCCGGCACCGAGGACGAGCCGTGCATGACGAGATGCATACTCGGCAGACGGCGGTGGATTTCCTCGATGACGTTCATGGCCAGTACAGCGCCGTCCGGCTTGCGGCTGAACTTGTAGGCGCCGTGGCTGGTGCCCATGGCGACTGCCAGCGCATCGACACGGGTGTCGCGCACGAACTGTTCGGCCTGCACGGGATCGGTCAGCAGCTGGTCGTGGCTGATGACGCCCTCGACGCCATGGCCGTCCTCCTGCTCGCCGCCGCCCATCTCCAGCGATCCGAGAACGCCGATCTTGCCTTCCACCGAGACGCCGCCCCAATGCGCCATGTCGACGACGCGGTGGGTGATGCCGGAATTATAGGCGTAGTCGGCCGGCGTCTTGCCGTCTTCCTTCAGCGATCCGTCCATCATCACCGAAGTGAAGCCGTGCTGGATCGCGGTGACGCAGGTCGCTTCGTTGTTGCCATGGTCGAGATGCATGCAGACCGGGATATCGGGATGGATTTCGACCAGCGCGTCGATCAGCTTGGCCAGCACCACATCATTGGCGTAGGCTCGCGCGCCGCGGCTCGCCTGCAGGATAACCGGCGATTTGGTCTCCTCGGCTGCCTCCATGATGGCGAGGCCCTGTTCCATATTGTTCATGTTGAAGGCAGGCACGCCATAGCCGTATTCGGCGGCATGATCGAGCAATTGTCTCAGTGTGATGCGAGCCACTCAGTAGTCTCCCGTATCCGGTTTCGAGCCAGTGTTTGCGGGCCGTTCGGTTGTCGACGAGCCCCTGATGCTTCTGGCCGGATTTCCGCGGCACCGCAACCGCTGGGCGCTCGGCCGGCAGCAATTCTTGTTACAGGACGCGACCAGAAGCGTCATGATATCCCAAAGAGATATAACATTATCACAAAAATTTGGTGGCTTGTGCGACGTTTGCTGTTATATCTCGGAACCGGATTGCACAAGGATGCCGCGGAAATGAAGAGCGACGGCCGCCGGCAAGGCATCATGGATTTTCTGATGGACATCGGCACCGCCAGTGTCGACGATCTTGCCTCACGCTTCGGCGTGTCAAAGATGACTGTCCACCGCGACCTCGACGAGCTCGAGGAAAGCGGCTTCCTGCGCAAGGTGCGCGGCGGCGCCTCGATCCAGCCGAGCAGCCTTTTCGAGAGCGATTTCCGCTACCGCCAGCGGCTGGCCGGCGACGAGAAGAAGCGCATCGCCGCCGCTGCCGTGACGATGATCGAACCGGGTCAGACGGTGATCATCGACGATGGCTCAACCGCGGGCGGCGTTGCTCGGCATCTTGCCGATCTGCGTCCGCTGACGGTGATCTCGAACAATCTGGCCGTCATCCAGGATTTGGCGGGCGTTGCCGGCATCAACCTGATTGCGCTCGGCGGCCAATACAACAAGAAGTTTCACGGCTTCTTCGGCCTGCTCGCCGAGGACACGCTGAAATCATTGCGCGCCGATGTCGCGTTCCTGTCGTCATCGGCCATCCATGGTGCCTCTGCCTTTCACCAGGATCAGGAAGTGGTCCAGACCAAACGGCTGATGATGGCCGCAGCAGCGCGCAAATATCTGCTGGTCGATCATGGGAAATTCGGCCGCACTGCCTTGCACTTCCTGACAGATCTCAAGGCCTTTGACACGGTCTTCACCGGCCGCGAGCCGCAGCCGCAGATGCGCGCCGCGCTGGATGGTGCCGGCGTTTCGCTGACAGTGATCGCAGAATAGGAGGGCACGTATGGTTTATTGGGTCGGCACCAGCTGGAAAATGAACAAGACGCTCGCCGAGGCGATGGCTTTCGCCGAGGCGCTGGCGGAGTTCGTCCCCGGTTTCGACGAGCGCATCCAGCCTTTCGTCATCCCGCCCTTCACGGCGATCCGCGAGGTCAAGAAAGCGCTGTCGCCGACGCGCATCAAGGTCGGCGCGCAGAACATGCATTGGGCCGACGCCGGCGCCTGGACCGGCGAGATCTCGCCGGTCATGCTGAAAGACTGCGGCCTCGACATGGTCGAGCTCGGCCACAGCGAACGGCGCGAGCATTTCGGCGAGACCGACAACGCCGTCGGTCTGAAGACTGCGGCGGCGGTGAAGCACGGTCTCGTGCCACTCATCTGCGTCGGCGAGACCCTGGCTCAACGCGACAGCGGGCAGGCCGCTGCGGTGCTGGCCTTGCAGGTGCACGGCGCGCTGCAGTTTCTCGAAGGCGCGGCGAAGGCGGCGACGATCCTGTTTGCCTATGAGCCCGTCTGGGCGATCGGCGACAAGGGCGTGCCGGCCAGTTCGGACTATGCCGACAGGCAGCAGGCGCTAATCAAGAAAATCGCACGCGACCTGCTGCCGGTGGTGCCGCCGGTGCTTTATGGCGGCAGCGTCAATCCGCAAAATGCCGCCGAACTGGTCGGCCAGCCCAACATCGACGGCTTGTTCATCGGCCGCTCGGCCTGGCAGGCGGACGGCTATATCGACATCCTCAAGCGCGCCTCGGCGGCGATCTGAATCACCAAACAGGAAGGAAACGGAACATGAAAATTGCCATTGGAGCTGATAGCGCCGGCAAGCCGCTGCTCGACGTCATTGCCGCTCACCTCGCTACCAAGCCTGGCCTCACGGTTAGCGACCTCAGCCAGTCGGGCTACTATGCCGACCTGTCACAGAAGCTCGCGCAGACCATCCTGGACGGCGAAAACGATCGCGGCATCCTGTTTTGCGGCACCGGCATCGGCGTATCCATATCCGCCAACAAGGTGCCCGGCATTCGCGCCGCACTCACCCACGACACCTATTCGGCCGAGCGCGCGGCAAAATCCAACAACGCCCAGATCATCACCATGGGCGCCCGCGTCATCGGCCCGGAACTGGCCAAGTCGATCGTCGATGCATGGCTTGCATCGGAATTCGATGAGAAGGGACCGTCGGCCGGCAATGTCCAGGCGATCGACAGGCTCGACGCGGCGAAGCGGGGTTAAGCCAGACTGTTCCACATCGCTCTGATAATCGTCACGGCCGATGCGGCGCCGGGGTCCATATGCCCGAGCGAGCGCTCGCCGAGCCGCGATGAGCGGCCCTTGGCGGCGATCATGTCCTTGGTCGCCTCGGCACCTCGTTCGGCCGCTGCAAGTGCAGCCTCCAGGCTCTCGGACAGGCTCTTGCCGGCTTCCTGCGCGGCACCCGCTGCTTGCGCAGCCGGCAGCCAGGCGTCGACCATGGTCTTTTCGCCGAGCTCGGCCTTGCCGCGATCCTGGATGCCTTGCGCCATCGCCCGGAGCATGGCGATGGTGTCAGCGTCCTCCAGAATTGCCTTGCCTTTGACGGCGGCGGCACCGCGCATGAAGGCGGTCGCATAGAGCGGGCCTGACGAGGCGCCGACCGCGTTGAGGAAGGATTTCGCCGCAGTGTTGAGCAGCGCCGTCGGCTCGGTCGCCGCGAGGTCGAGTTGTGCTAGTGCATCGCGCGCAGCTGTGAAGCCTAGTGCCATGGCGATGCCATGGTCGGCGTCGCCGATGACGCCGTCGAGTTGGCAGAGCCTGTCCTTGTCGGCGTCGATCGCCGCCGCGATCTCATCGAACATTCTTTTCAAGCCGACTGAATCGATCGAGGTCATGATGCTTTCTCAGCCGGCGCGGAACATGGCGCAGTCGCAAGGATGGTCGAGCATCGCCTGCAACTCGCCGTCGAGATGCATCAGCGTCACCGAGGCGCCAGCCATTTCGAGCGAGGTGCAGTAATTGCCGACCCAGGTCGCGTGGACGGAAATACCGACGTCATCCAGCCTCTGCTTGACGCGTCGGTTCATGATGTAGAGCTCCATCAACGGCGTTGAGCCGAGCGAATTGACCAGAACGGCGACCTTATCGCCGCGCGCCGGCGCCATCTCGTCGAGGACCTTGTCCAGCATTTCGTCGGTGATCTCGTCGGCCGTTTTCAACTTTCCGCGCGCGATGCCTGGCTCGCCATGGATGCCCATGCCGATCTCCATCTCGTTCGGTCCGATCTCGAAATTGGGCCGGCGGGTCTGCGGCAGCGAGCAGGGCGACAGCGCCACGCCCATGGTGAAGGTGTGATCGTTGGCCTTCCTGGCGATACGCTCGCATTCATCGAATGACAGCATCTGGTCGCATGCGGCACCGGCGGCCTTGAAGATGAAGAAATTGCCGGCGACGCCGCGCCGCTTCTGCCTCTGGTCGCGCGGCGCCGAGGCGACATCGTCGGTGGTCAGCACGGTGCGCACCTCGATGTCGTCCATTGCCGCCATTTCGGCGGCCATGTCGAAGTTCATCACGTCGCCGGCATAGTTGCCGTACATGAACAGCACGCCGGCGCCACCGCTGGCCGCCTTGGCGCATTCGAGGATCGGGTCCGGCGGCGGCGAGGCGAAGACATTGCCGATCGCGGCGGCGTCGGCCAGCCCCTTGCCGACGAAGCCGAGGAAGGTCGGCTCGTGGCCCGAGCCGCCACCGATGACGAGACCGACCTTGCCTGGGCGCGGTCCGTCGCGGGCGATAATGGCGCGCGGACTGCCGTCCGCGCTTCTGAGATGGCGCGGATGCGCGGCCAGGATGCCCTCCAGCATCTCGTCGACGGAGCGGTTACCGTCATTGATGATCTTCTTGGTCTGCACCGGCATCCTCCCTGGTTTTCGTGAGATACTACAGCGCCTTACCGGGATTTCCACCCGGCGGTGGAGGTTTCACGCCGCGATGTGTTCGCGTGCCGCCAGCAGTCGCACGCAGGCACTGGCCGCCTCTTTGCCCTTGACCTTGAAATGCTCGAAGAAGAAGCGGTGATGGTCCGCGCTGTCATGGTAGTTGTGCGGCGTCAGCACCGCCGAAAGCACCGGCACGCCAGTCGACAATTGCACATTCATCATGCCGTCGATGACCGCGCTTGCAACAAACTCGTGCCGGTAGATGCCGCCATTGACGACGAACGCGGCGCCGAGGATAGCGGCATAGCGGCCGGTCACGGCAAGCGTCTTTGCATGCAGGGGAATCTCATAAGCGCCAGGCACATCGAAGACATCGACGGCAACGCGTTTCTCTCCGAGAACCGCCAGTTCCGCCTCGAATGCTTCAACGCATTGGTCGACGATATCGGCATGCCAAGGCGCGCGAATGACGGCAACGCGGATCGTTTCATAGTCGTTGTGGGAATGCTGATTCATGGGTCCATCCTTCCGTTTCGAACCAGAATCAGGACGCACGATATGGAGTCCGAACCGCGAAAGCGGACCGTCTTCCATTTCGTTCTCTTCCATCCGGACTGTGACCGTCGGCTCCGGAATCACACCGGATCTGCTGACCCCTCCGGCTAACCGGAAAGCGCTCGCGGGCTTGGGCCGAGACCCTTACCGCCGGTGGGGACTTTCGCCCCGCCCTGAGAACATTGACGGCGTTTGTATGGAAGGACCGGAAAGCGCTGTCAACCACCGGCATCGTCATCGATGGCGCAGAAATAGCGATCCGTTTCGACCTGGTCACCGTTGAGGGCGAGGGAGGAGAGCGTCAAATGGCGATCACAGGTAAGGCAGGCAGCACCTTGTCCAAGGTGATGGGAAATTCACGCACTCGCACGCCGGCCGCGTTGTAAACGGCGTTGGCGACAGCAGCCCCCGCACCGCACACGCCGAGCTCGCCGAGACCCTTTGCGCCAAGCGGGTTGGCCTTGTCGTCGTCTTCCTCGAGGAAGGCGACCTCCATATCGGGGACATCGCCATTGACCGGCACATGATACTCGGCAAGATCGTGATTGACGAAGTGGCCGTAGCGCGGGTCGAGCACCGTCTGCTCCATCAGCGCTGCACCGATCCCCCAGGTCATGCCGCCGATGATTTGCGAGCGCGCGGTCTTGGCGTTGAGGATACGGCCCGCGCCGATCACAGCCAGCATCCGGCGCATGCGGATTTCACCGGTATCGCAATCGACAGCGACCTCTGCGAAATGCGCGCCATAGGAATGCTGCGAATAGGTCTTGTATGACTGGGTGGTGGCGCCCGCGGCTACGGAGCCTTCGGCTTCGAGCCCGTCGGGAGAGATCCCTCGGATAAGATCGGCCAGGCTCGCCGATCGCTGGCCGACCCTGACCTCGCCGTCGGCAAAGCTTGCCTCGGTGGCGTTCGCGCCGCGCAACGGCGAGGCTTCGTTCGACTGCGCCGCCTCCAGGATCTGTTTCTTGAGGATGTTGCACGCATCATGCAAGGCCGAACCCGCGCTTGCTGCGCCCCAGGATCCGCCGGAGCCGGCGGTACGCGGGAAGCGGCTGTCGCCGAGCTCCACCTTGACGGACGAGATCGGCAGGCCGAGGCTCTCGGCGGCAATCTGAGTCAGGATCGTATAGGTGCCGGTCCCAATATCGGTCATGTCGAGCCGCGCCGTCACCCGACCGTCCCGGTCGATCGCAACCCGCGCCGTCGCCGCGCCGATATAGTTCGGACGGATCGCCGCCGCCATGCCGTGGCCGATAAGCTTGCGGCCCTCCCGAGTTCGGCCCGGTGTCGGGTTTCTCCGCTCCCAGCCGAAACGGCGGGCGCCTTCCTCCATGCAGGCGACGAGATTGCGGGTGGAGAACGGCACGCCGCGCTCGGGATCCTGTGCCGGTTCGTTGCGGATCCTGAGTTCGATCGGGTCCAGACCGGCGCGCTCGGCGAGCTCATCCATGGCGCATTCGAAAGCCAGCATGCCGGGCGCTTCGCCGGGCGAGCGCATCCATTCGCCGCGGTTGATGTCCAGCGGAACCAGGCGATGGCGGGTGAGACGGTTCGGCGCCGCGTAGAGCGAGCGCGCAAAAACTGCCGTTTGTTCGCAGTACTCCTCGAAGCTGGACGTTGCCGACCAGACATCGTGCGCGATCCCGGTGAGCCGCCCGTCAGTGTCCGCGCCGAGACGTACCTGTTGGACCATCTCTGCGCGATGACCGGCATTGGCGAACATCTGTTGTCGCGTCAGCGCGATCTTCACGGGGCGCTGCAGCACCTGCGCTGCAAGTGCGGCCAGGATCGTGTCGGCATGGGCAATCAGCTTGGAGCCGAAGCCTCCGCCGATGAAGGGGCTGACGATGCGCACTCGCTCGAGCGGGATGCGAAGCGTGCTGGCGACCCCGGCCCGGAAGTTCGCGAGGGTCTGCGCCGATGTACGGATCGTCAGCTCGTTGCCTGACCAGGCAGCATGCGTCGCATGCGGCTCCATCGGATTGTGATGTTCGAAGGGGGTCCCGTAAGTGGAATCGATCTTGATCGGCGCCGTCGCAAAGGCGCGCTCGAAGTCGCCGACCACGCTGTCGGTCTCGAAGCCGGCATTGGTCCGCCTTGGCGCGTAGGCGTCGGCGATATGTCCCGGTAGATCGTAGAGGCCTGGCTCCTCGTCGTAGCGTACTCTGATGAGGCCCGCAGCAGCGCGTGCAGCCTCGAACGTCTCCGCAACGACCAGCGCGACCGGCTCGTCGTAATACCGTACCCGATCGCTGTTGAGCGCGGGCCGGGGGCGCGTGAAGACCTCCGGCACCGTTGGCGTGACCGTTGGGCCGAAATCCGGCTGGGCCGGCGCATTCCGGTGCGTCATGACGAGCAACACTGCCGGCGCCCGTTCGGCTTCGGTCGTGTCGATCTCGGCGATGCGGCCCTTGGCGACGGAGGCGCCGAGAATGTAGCCATAGGCTGTACCATCCAGCTTATTCTCGTAAGCGTATGTGGCGCCGCCCGTCACTTTGAGCGGACCGTCGATGCGGTCGATCGGCCGCCCGATGATGCCAGCATCGGCACGAGGTTTCACCCTTGAATGGGTGGCGGAGCCGGGCAGTCCGGGTATGGTCTCGTTCATAAGTCACCTAAAGATTTTTCATCTGGAGTTCGGAACATCGAGGCCGCGACGACGCCGCTTCCTCGCACCTTTATGTTCGTCGCGCGGCGGCCGGAGCTCACGCGGCGATCTCGCCGAAATACTCGCGAAACTCGACCAGCCTCCCTGTTGGGCCGGCTCGCATGAAGATCGCATGCAGGCCAGTGTAGGGCGCGCCACCGATTGTCCCGCTCCCGCGATCGCAGACGATGACCCAGTCGGCGGCGAAGAGCTTGAGATCGACGGTCGATTTGGTGATCCTGTTCCCCAGCGCTTGGTGCGCGGCGGTCCAGGCTGCGAGTGCCCGTTTGCCCTCTGGCGGTCCGTGTCGGCCTCGTTGCTCGCCGACAGGGAATTGGAAGGTCATCGTCTCATCGCAACAGTCAAGGAATGCCGTCCAGTCGCCAGAGGCCCAGCCGGCAAAGAAGGCGTCTACGGCGGCCTCGAGCCCGTGACGAGCTCCCGGATCGGATGTGGCGCCCCAGGCTGTGGCGGCAGAGACGAGAAGGCCGCCACCCGCGGCGGCAACGGCGCGTCGCGTGAGTTTCATATCGATCTCCTGCTCGGCGCCTGCATCTGGGAACCGCGATTCGGGGTCGTCGTCTCTGTCATCGCATCACCTCATGCACTCTCGGCGGCAGCAGCGAGCGTGTGCCGCATCGTCCGTTTCGCCAGCGGGATCTTGAAATCATTGCCGCCATGCCCGACGGCTCCGGCGAGCGCGGCTTCGGCGGCGTCGCTAAAGGCGCCGTCGGATGCCGCCGCTCCTGCGAGCGTCCGCTCCGCCTCCGTCGCGCGCCATGGCTTGGCTGCCACGCCGCCCATGGCGATCCGAGTGCTTCGGATACGGTCGCCGCTTTTCTCGACGATTGCTGCCACCGACACCAGCGCGAAGGCGTAGGAAGCACGGTCGCGCACCTTGCGGTAAACCTGTCGGCCGGGTGGCGGCGGCGGCAGGGCAACCGCGACGACTATTTCGCCGTGGCCGAGCACGGTCTCCACCTGGGGCGTCGCCTCGGGCAACCGATGGAAATCGCCGATCGGGATCGTGCGGGTCTCGCCGCCGGGCGAGACGGTCTCAATCCTGGCGTCGAGCCCGGACATGGCGACCGCCATGTCGGAGGGATGGACCGCAATGCAGGCTTCGCTCGCGCCGAGTACGGCGTGCATGCGATTGAAGCCCTGAAGTGCCGCGCAGCCCGAACCCGGCTGGCGCTTGTTGCAGGGCATGTTGCGGTCGTAGAAATAGGGACAGCGCGTGCGCTGCAGGAGATTGCCGCTGGTCGAGGCCTTGTTGCGTATCTGTCCGGACGCTCCCGCCAGCAGCGCTTGCGTGAGCATCGGATAGCGCGACCTTACCCGCGGGTCGGCGGCAAGATCGCTATTGCGGACCTGGGCACCGATCCGAAGTCCGCCTTCCGCCGTCTCCTCGATCCGATCAAGCGGCAGCCGGCTGATGTCGACGAGATGCGCTGGGCGCTCGATCTCGAGCTTCATCAGGTCGAGCAGGTTGGTGCCGCCGCTGATGAACTTGGCGTCCGGCCGGGCCGCAACCGCGGCCGCCGCCTGCTCAGCACTCGCCGCACGTTCATAAGTGAAGGACTGCATTGCTCATGCCTCCTCTGCCGCGTCGCGGATTGCAGCGACAATGTTCGGATAGGCGGCGCAACGGCAGATGTTGCCGCTCATCCGCTCGCGGATCTCGGCATCGGTGAGAGCGACGGAAGCCGCTGCCACGTCGGCGCTCGCATGGCTTGGCCAGCCGGCCCGCGCCTCGCCCAGCATGCCAACCGCCGAGCAGATCTGGCCTGGCGTACAGTAGCCGCACTGGAAACCGTCGCGGGCGACGAAGGCGGCCTGGACCGGATGCAGCCGGTCACCCTCGGCAAGGCCCTCGACCGTGGTGATCTCGTCGCCTTCATGCATTGCGGCAAGCGTCAGGCAGGAATTGATCCGGCGCCCATCGACGAGCACCGTGCATGCGCCGCACTGGCCGTGGTCGCAGCCCTTCTTCGAGCCGGTGAGGCCGACATGGTTGCGCAGCGCGTCGAGCAGCGTCGTCCGCGGGTCGAGCTCGACGGCAAGATCCTTCGCGTTGATCCGTAACGACATCGTCATCGTCGGTAGCGGCGAGGACGATGCAGCCGCCGTGACGGTCTCGGCCGGCTCGGCGTCAACCGGTAGTCCGGTAGCCAGCAGCACCCCGGTCGCAACACCGCCTTCCAATACCATCCGACGCGTCGGCCCGCTCCTGTTGTCCGTTTTGGCCATGCATGATCTCCCAGCCGCAATGAGGCGCAGACGGCAACTTGACCCGAGCGAACCCTCGGGTTCTGTCACCCAACGACACTGGAGGTGGGAGTGCGGGCGGCGGCTTTCTTTCAAGAAACCGGCGGCACTATCAGGATTCTGGAGAAGAATTCACCCGATAGGCACGAGGCGTCATGCCCCTCAGACGTCGGAAGGTCGTGGTGAAGTGGCTCTGGCTTGAGAAGCCGAGCCGAAAGGCAATGACACCGATCGACAAACCCGTTTCGCGCAGTAGCGCCTCCGCTCGCCGCACCCGTTCCTCGATCACATAGGCGTAGGGTGCAAGGCCGGTCGTCGCCTTGAAGCGACGCGCAAAACTGTCGACGGCCATGCCCGCGGCGGCTGCCAGCTCACTTAGCGAAATGTCGGAATTCATATGCGCATCGATGTAATCCCGAACGCGACCAAGTGCCCGGCGGCTGAGACAGCCGTGACGTACAAACCGCGGTTGCTCCCGGCTCAGGTTGGCCACGCGGAGACTGACGAGGGCGACCAGATGCTCGACATAGGCAGTGTCTGGCTTGTGGCCGAGTGCCATCTCGTCACGAAGCGAACTCAAGAGCGTGGCGACGACCGCGTCTTTCTTGTTTACCAGTATAGGCAGGTTCCTCAGGCGTTCGCATCCGGGAAGCCCGATATCGGGATCGATCCACAGGGCTGAATAGGAGAGGTTTACATCGCGATAGAAGCCCTGTCGTTCCGCGCCTGCCGGGACGAAGGTGAGGGCTCCGGGACGGTCCATTCCGTCGTAAAGGGATCGTGCCTCGTGCCGGATGGATGTATGGGACGTGCCGCCTTCTTCGGTCAGCACGATCAGATGATGAGGGGCTGTCCAGCGGAGCTCCGCCTCCCGGCACGCCCACCGCCGGTTGTCGAAGACGATCGAGGAGCTGACCCATGACGCGGTTTGCAGGGGCTCCGACTTCTCGTCCTGGCTCCGAACCCGTCCGTCACCAAGCAACGGTCTGAATGACATCGCGGTATCCCGCTGGTTCACTCGCCGAGCCGTGGGCAGCCCGGCTTCGAGCGTTGGGCGCCGCCCCGCCGCTATGCATACGGCCGTCCATGTGGGACAGGCAACGGGCGTTTTTAACCGTGCCGTGTTCAAGAAATCGTGAGATCAGGCAAATCCGGAGCGCCCTCCCGGAAAAGCGGATCATCCGCGCTCGGGAAACATCGCCCTCAGACCTTCGCGCGAGGCCGTAGCGACACCGCGTTCGGTGATCAAGCCGGTGACCAGCCGCGCCGGCGTCACGTCGAAGGCCGGATTGGCCGCCGGCGTGGCTTCCGGGGATACGCGGACCTGGGCGATCTCGCCGGAAGCGGTCTTGCCCCAGACCAGTGAGACCTCGTCGGGCGAGCGCTGTTCGATCGGGATGTCGGCCAGCCCGTCGCCCACGGTCCAGTCGATCGTCGGCGACGGCAGCGCGACATAGAACGGCACGTCGTTGTCGGCGGCGGCCAGTGCCTTGAGATAGGTACCGATCTTGTTGCACACATCGCCGTCGGCGGTGGTCCTGTCGGTGCCGACGACGACCATGTCGATCTGGCCGCGCTGCATCAGATGGCCGCCGGCGTTGTCGACGATGAGCGTATGCGGCACGCCGTGGCCGGCCATCTCCCAGGCGGTCAATTGGGCACCCTGGTTGCGGGGTCGCGTTTCGTCGACATAGACATGGACTGGAATACCGGCTTCCGTCGCCAGATAGATCGGCGCGGTGGCGGTGCCGTAGTCGACGGTGGCCAGCCAGCCGGCATTGCAGTGGGTCAGGATATTGACTGGTTCGCCCGGCTGCTTGCGCGCCGCGATCGCCTTGATGATTTCGAGCCCATGGGCGCCGATGGCGCGGTTGAGGCCGACATCCTCGTCGGCGATCTCGCCGGCACGCCGATAGGCAGCCGCGGCACGTTCTGCCAGCGGAAGCGTCAGCAGGAAGCGCTGCATTTCGTTCAGCGCCCAGCGCAAATTGATCGCCGTCGGGCGCGTTTCGTGCAAGGTTGCCCAGACGGCGTCGAGTGCTGCATCCGACGGATCGTCGGCCATCTGCATGGCGACGCCATAGGCCGCGGTGACGCCGATCAGCGGCGCCCCGCGCACCCACATGTCGCGGATTGCCGTGGCGATGCCGGCGACGGTATCGATCTTTTCGATGCGGAAATCATGCGGCAGCCAGCGCTGGTCGATGATCTCCACCGAACGCCCGTCGTCACTCGGCCAGATGGTGCGGTAGTGGCGGTCGCCGACGTTCAAATCCTGCTCTCCCGTTCGATCAGCGCGGCCAACCGGTTGACCTCGTCGATGCTGTGGATCTGGCGCCGGTTGACGGCGAGGTGACGGCCGAATTTCAGCGCCTTTGCCTCACATCTGGCGCGCAGATCCGGATCGGCAATGGTCTCGAAATCGGCATTGTGGGCAAGGCCGAGAATTCGCCGGTGAACCTCGACGCCGGCGAAGCCGAGCAGATCGGTCCAGATCGACTGCAGCATGTGGTCGAGCGCCTGCTCGGCGCCAAGCCTGTCGCCCTGATCTTCGAACAGGCTCTTCTGGTAGAGCATGCCAGTACGCCCGGTTCGCCACAGATGCGAGAACTCGGCGCGAAACACCGACCATGTCTCGACCGTAACGCCGAGCAGATAGCCACGCATGGCGTCGCGGCTTCCGTCCTGTTCATGGCCACGCTGCGAGAAGAACGCCATCCAGAAATTGGCGAGCAGCATGCCGACGTCGAAGGCGATCGGCCCGTAGAAGGCGAATTCGGGGTCGATCATCCTCGTTTCGGTGTCGGTGACCATGATCGAGCCGGAATGCAGGTCGCCATGCAGCAGCGTCTCGGCATTGGCAGCGAAGATGTGCTTCATGCGCTGCGCCTCGACCTTGAGGTCGCGGTCGGCGCGCAGCTCGGCGACAATGCCGTCGAGCTGCGGGCTGGTGTGCCGGTTCATCTTGGCATCGACATACGGATCCGAGAAAACCAGGTTCTCGGTGATGTCGCAGAGTTCGACATTGTCGGCGAACAGCGCCAGATCGGCCTTGCGGTCCTTGGTCGCCATATGCAGGTCGGAGCCGCGAAACAACGTGCGGGCCATGAACAAGCCGATGTCTGTCGCGATGTTGGGCAATTGCCGGCCTTCGATCAGCGCCCGCCGCAGGATAATGTGCGGCGACAGATACTCCATGATGATCAGCGCCTGGCCTTCGTCGAAGTGATAGATATCGGGCACCGAACCCGGCGCCCGCGCCTGTTGCCGCGTCAGCGCATGGTATTCGAAGAAGGAGCGTTTTAGCGGCAGCGGCCAGCTGTCGCCGACCAGCCGGACGTAGGGCAGGGCCTGCTTGACGACGGCCGCACCCTCAGCACCCTCGACGATGAACACCAGGTTCAGATTGCCGTCGCCGACTTCACGAACCTTCCACTGGCTCGTATCCTTGCCGATCTGCGAACACAGGGCCTCGTTGGCACCGAGACGGCCCGCCAGTGTCTCGACCGACAGTGCTTCGAACGGCGATTTCCCAGTCATCCTCACCTCCCGCTCATGTGCTCCGATGATAGCGGAGCCAACGCGGTCGGGCCAAGCTAGGAAGCCTGCTGGCAATTGTCAATCGTGTTGACAATTGCCGATATAGCCCATAGCGTCATGGTCAGGGAGGAGCGAATGGGCAATGATGCCGTGTTCCGCGTCGACGGCCTGAGGAAATCCTTTGGCCATATCGAGGTGCTTGGCGGCGTCTCGCTCGAATTGCGTGCCGGCGAAGTGACCGTGCTGATGGGCGCCAACGGCGCCGGCAAATCCACCCTCGTCAAGATCATCAGTGGTGTCTACGACCATGGCGGCGGCACGATGTCGCTTGCCGGTCACGTGTTCGACCCGAAAACGCCGGCGGAGGCGATCCGCGCCGGCGTCGTTACCGTCCACCAGAACATCAATGACGCTGTCGTCGCCGACCTCGACGTCGCCACCAACCTTACCCTCGACAGGTTGAGCGGCAGCGGCGTGCCGACCCTGTTCAATCCAGGCCGGGTGCGTCGCGAGGCAAAGGCGGTGGCCCACCGCATGGGACTGGCCATCGACCTCAAGGCCCGGATCAGCGATCTCTCTCTGGCCGACCGCCAGATGGTGGCGATCGCCCGCGCCATGGCGCATCGGCCGAAAGTGCTGATCCTCGACGAGCCGACCTCCTCGCTGTCCAGCGCCGAAGCCGACCGGCTATTCGCGCTGCTCGACCGGCTTCGCCAGCAAGGCGTGGCCATCCTCTACATCTCGCACCGTATGTCGGATATCAGACGGCTTGCCGATCGCATCATTTCGATGCGCGATGGGGTTATCTCAGGTATCTTCGACAAGAAGCCGCTGGATTACGAAGGTGCGGTCAACGCCATGCTCGGCCGCAAGATCCAGCTCGAGCGGATCGTCGCCAGGAATTCGGCCAAAGCAATTTTCACTGCCGACGCGCTGCGGATTGCTGAAGGCGCCAGGCCGATCTCGCTGACCCTCGGCGATGGCGAGGTCGTTGCCATCACCGGCCTTGTCGGTGTCGGCAAGACCGTGCTCGCCGAGACGCTGTTCGGCCTGCGCCAGCCGCTGGCCGGGACCATGGTGCTGAACGGGAAACCTTATGCTCCGGCATCGACCGGCGAAGCGATTGCCGCCGGTGTGTTTCTCGTCGCCAAGGACCGAGGCGAAAACGGCATCGTCGGCGACTTCAACATCCAGGAGAATATCAGCCTGCCGTTCCACAGCCGCATGTCGCGTCTCGGTGTTCTCAAACGCCGTATCGAACGCGCCATTGCCCGCCAGCAGATCCAGGAGCTCGGCATCGTCTGCCGCTCGGAGAGGGACGAGATGGCGTCGCTTTCCGGCGGCAATCAGCAGAAGGTGATGGTCGCCCGCTGGATGTCGCAGGCGGCAAGGCTTTTCATCCTCGACGAGCCCTTTCAGGGCGTCGACATTTCGGCTAGGCGCGACATCGCCGCCAAGCTGCGGGCCAGCGCCCACGGCCGCGCGACGCTGCTGTTCGTCACCGAACTCGACGAAGCCCTGGAGACGGCCGATCGCATCCTGGTGATGTCGGAGCAGACGATCGTCGGCGAGCACCGCAATACCGATGTCGATCTCGAGCGTCTGCTGGCCGAAGTGGCGGGCGGGCCGTTGCACAGCGCAGCCTGACGGCGGGATGACGATGAGAATTGGAATGGAGAGGGCATGAATTCGGGTTGGATAAAGACGGTGCCGGCGTGCGGGAGCGCTGAATGATCCTGCGCGACAATGCTATTCGCTACGGCTTCATCGTTCTGTTGTTCGGGCTGATCGGCTATTTCGCCGTCGCTGCCGATGGTTTCGTCTCGCCGCAAAGTGCTGTCTTCATCTTCCAGTCGGTCGCCATCACCGGCGTTCTGGCGCTCGGCGTCACCGCCACGCTGGTCGTCGGCGGCTTCGACCTGTCGATCGGCTCTGTCGCCACCAGCGCCATGATGGCGGCTGCCTATGTCATGGTGGTGCTGGGGCAGAACGCCGTCGTGGCGGTCGTCGTCTGTCTTGTGATCGGCGCCGTCGTCGGCCTGATCAATGGCTGGCTGATCGTCTATATGCGGGTTCCGGACCTTTTGGCGACGCTCGGCATGATGTTCCTGCTTGTCGGCCTGCAGCGCATCCCGACCGAAGGCCGTTCGATCGCCACCGGCATGACCATGCCCGACGGCTCGGTCGCCAACGGCAGCTTCGGCGCCGCGTTCCTGGCGCTTGGCCGCCATCGCTTCGATTTCTTCATCCCGAACCTCATTCCGGTGTCGGTCGTCGTTCTGCTCGTGCTGGCGGTGCTGATCTGGTTTTTTCTCGAATACACGCGTTTCGGGCGCATGATGTATGCGGTCGGCAGCAACGAACGCGCCGCAGAACTCGCCGGCGCGCCTGTCAAGGCATACAAAATCTGGGCCTACGTTATTTCGGGAGTTTTTGCCTCGATCGGCGGCATTTTGCTCGCTGCCCGGCTTGGACGCGGCGACATCGCCTCGGGTAATAATCTGTTGCTCGACGCGGTGGCTGCGGCACTCATCGGTTACGCGGTTCTCGGCGCCGCCAAGCCGAACGCCTTCGGCACGGCTGTCGGCGCGGTGTTTGTCGGCGTGCTGCTGCAAGGCCTGACGATGATGAACGCGCCTTACTACACGCAGGATTTCGTCAAGGGCGTGGTTCTCGTGGTCGCCCTTGTCTTTACCTTCGCCCTTTCCGGCAGGGGCAGGAGATAGGGTTCGACCGGGTCATATTTTGGGTTCAACAAGTGGAGGAAACGACGTGAACATCACAAGAAGGCTTTTGGGGAAGGCAGCGCTCGGGCTTGCCGGCGCAACATTGCTGATGCAGATGCCGGCAATAGCGCAGGACAGGCCGGCGCCGTTCGACAAGCCGGGTGCCGTCAAGATAGCGCTGGTCCGCTATCTCTCGACCGGCGACTTCTTCCAGGCCTACCTTTCCGGCGTCGAGGCGCAGGCCAAGGCGCTCGGTGTCGACCTGCGCGTGCTCGATAGCCGCCAGGACGCGGCGCTTCAGGCGGACATGGTCGACCAGGCTATCGCGCTCGGCGTCCAGGGCATCATCATCCAGCACGGACTGACGGAATCGATGAAGGACGCCGCCCAGCGTGCGGTCGACGCCGGCATCAAGGTTGTCGCCTTCGACGTCAATGTCGAAAACCCCAAGATCCCGCAGATCGAACAGTCCGACCGCGACCTCGCGCGCCTGGCGCTCGAACAGGCGGTCAAGGACAATGGCGAGAGCTGGAAGGCCGGCTATGTCTATGTCGCCGGCATCGCGCCGCTCGACCGCCGCAACGAGACCTGGGTCGAATTCAAGAAGAAATATTCGGGCATCAACGAAGCCGCCATGTTCGGCACGCTCGACAATCCGATCGCCAATTCGGTCGCCAACCAGGCCCGTTCGGTGCTATCGGCCCATCCCGACATCAAGGTGATGTTCGCGCCCTATGACGAATTCGCCAAGGGCGTGAAGATCGCGGTCGACGAGGCCGGGCTGAACAAGGACATCAAGATCTATTCGGCCGACATCTCGACCTCGGATATCGCCGCGATGCGCGAGCCGGACAGCGCCTGGGCGGCAACCGCCGCCACCAACCCGGCCGTCGTCGGCCAGGTCTCGGTGCGTGCGCTGGCGCAGCTCCTGGCCGGCGAGGATCCCGGCCACAACGTCATCGTGCCGCCGACGCTGATCACCCAGAAGGATCTGCTCGACAAGGACATCAAGAACATGGAGGACCTCTCGGCCAAGCTGCCGCAATTCGCCCATGCCGATGTCGCGATGCCGACCTGGATGCCGAACCCGAACGCGAAGTAGCGTTTCAAGCAAAAGGAAAGAGCGGACAAGGCTATAAGCCTTTGGCGGACATGTGGAACTAGACGCGTACTCGGAACCAAGAGCCGCCTGCTGCAGGGTGTTGCAGGCGGCTCTTCTTGTCTTGCCGAAGATGTTTTCACCGCGGGTTTGCCGGATTTAATTGTCGCCAGTTCCGATTTTGCAACGTTGCAAAAATCATGCGCGAAAGTATCGGTTTATCGGGAGTTTTGCGAAAGGCTGATGATGTCAGCGAATGAGATTGATGTTGAAGTCTTTAAGCAGATCGAACAGCAATTGCACTGGCCAGAGGTTCGTTCTTCCCGGGACGCCGTCTCCCCATTTTTGGGGGAAATTTCTTGGATTTTGGCAGTTCTGGCGGGTTTATGACAAAGCTGTAGTGATTGATTCTCTGTTCCAAGAAACGCACTCGGGCAGAGCCACTCTACCTGAAATCCGTGATTTCGCCGTCAAGCCCATCGCGGCGGATGCTGTCTTGGTTCTATATCGTAGTATCCGCCGATCAGATGGGGGGACGCCTGAGAGGAGGACTGTTCGGAGTTCGATCTGGAAGCTTTTTGATGGGCGATGGCAGATGCTCTTCCATCAAGGAACGATTGTTCCGTATGTGTCGTCAGTTTCGGATATTTGCGAACCTCGGAGAGGTAGCTTGTGAAGATTGAGGTTTTGACAGAGGCAACTCCGACCGTGACGGAAGCGATCTCCCAATTGGTGTCTCAACTATCAACGACGGCAGCCACCCCAACATTCGACAGCATCACTAGGGTCGTAAAATCGCCTGCTACTATTCTTCTCGTAGCCCGTTCGGAAGAGGGTGCCTACGTTGGCATGTTGACGCTCGTGCTCTTCGAAATCCCTACGGGGATCAGGGCTATAATTGAAGATGTCGTTGTTGACGCTGGTCATCGAGGTCAGGGCTTCGCGGAAGCCCTGACACGAGAAGCGCTGAGGCAGGCACAAGAGGCTGGCGCAAGAACAGTGGACTTAACTTCCCGCCCGTCGCGAAAGGCTGCCAACGCCCTATATCAGAAACTTGGTTTCGAGCGGCGGGAGAGCAACGTGTATCGCTTCTCGTTCCCTTTCCAGTCGCAGAATTCCTAAGTTTCGCGACAGCTTCGGCTATTCGTTGAACAGATCGGAATGGGAGCCGGTGCGAGCTAGCTGGAGTTCATCGCCGGCAACTCGGTAGATCAAGAGCCAGTCCGGTTCTATGTGAGCGTCACGAAAGCCTTTCCAATCGCCTTTCAGCGAGTGGTCCTTATAGCTCGCCGGTAGCTCATCTCCGGCGAGCAGGAGGCCTAGCAGTTCGCGCAACTTGCCAAGATCTTTGCCCCGCTTCTCCGCACGTTTCACGTCGCGACGGAATTGCCCAGAGCGAACGGGCGTCAGCACGTCACATTCCCAAATCCTTGAACAACTCATCGGCCGAGGCGAAAGGCTTGCCCTTGCCACGTTCCAATTCGGTCATGGCCTTTCGAGTCGTTGCGTTCGGCACTTTCACCGGGAAGGGAAATTCCTTGTCGGCGGCGACGCGGACCAGCAGCAGGCGAATGGCGTCGGAAACGGACAATCCCATTGCCGCCAAGGCCTCCGTTGCCTGATCCTTTGTCGCCGTATCGATCCGAGCGCGGACCACGGTATCCGTTGCCATGTTGTGACTCCTTAAGAGAGCCACAATGTAGCTACAAAATACCAATTACGCAAGTGTGATCCCCGATCGCGCCTACCTCAACGCCGCCGCGATGTTGCCGCCATCGACCGTCGTCACATCGGCGGTGGTCCGCTCGGCCAGCGCCTGATGCAGGAAGGCCTGGGCCACGTCTTCTGCCGTCACTTCCTGCCCGAGCAGGTTGCCCGACATGTACTCCTTCTCCGACACGCCGCGCGCGCCCGAGCGGCTGGCGATCATGGCGTCGGTCAACAGCCCCGAACGGATGCGGTCGGCGTTGACGGCATTGGAGCGGATGCCATGCGCGCCGTAGTCGAGGGCATATTGCCTGGACAAAAACAGCGTTGCCGCCTTGGGAATGCCATAGGCGCCGAATTTCGGCCCCGGATTGACCGCCTGCTTGGAGGTATTGAACAACAGCACGCCGCCGGTGCCCTGTTCCAGCATGATGCGCACGGCATTCTGCGCCGCCGACTGGTGGGCGAAGAAATTGAGTTCGAAACTCTTGCGCAAGGTGGCGTCGTCGAGCTCGCCGATCCGGCCCTCCCAGGCAGCACCGGCATTGGAGACGAGAATGTCGAGGCCGCCGTAGACGTCGACCGCTTTGTCGAAGGCGGCGCGCATCTGCACCGGATCGGTGATGTCGGCGCCAATGCCGATCGAATTGTTACCGGCCTTTTTTGCCGCCTCGGCAGCCCTTGACCCATCGAGATCGACGACGACGGCATGGGCACCGTTGTCGGCGAACAGCTTTGCCGTGGCAGCACCGATCGCGCCGGCGCCGCCGGTGACCAGCATCACCTGGCCGGTCAGCGGCTTCGGCTTGTTGGCGGCGAGCTTGGCCTGTTCCAGCGACCAGTATTCGAGCGGGAACAGGTCGGCTTTGGAGAGCGGGCGGAAATCGCCGACGGCTTCGGCGCCGCGTACCGCCTCGATCCACATTTCGCCGACGTCGGAGGCGATCTTCGCATCCTTGAGCGTGCGACCGTGGCCGAACATGCCGAGGCCGGGCACCAGCGTCAGCCGCGGCATCGGGTCGAGCATGGTGCGCTTCACGTCGTCGAGCGCATCATTGGTTTCGAAATAGGCGCGATAGTCCTTGGCGAATTTCTCGACATGCTGGCGGATGACGGATTTGTAGTCGCCGACCTTGTCCGCGTTGGGCGCCGGCAGTGCCATCGGTCCGGTCTTGATGCGGATCGACAGGTCGGGTGTCGACACGCCGCGTCCGGCATAGTCGGCAATTTTTGCCGAATTGGTGAAATCGACGATCGCATCCGAGGTGCGGAAATCGCTGATCATGCGGTCGAAGCGGCCTTCGCCGCGTGCCACCGCCGCTGCGCCGCGCAGCATCGGCGCAATCTCCGCGGGCTTCGCCAGCCTGGCCGGCAGTGCCACCTTTTCGGTGCGCGGCTTGCCGTTCCCAGCGATGAAATCCTCGGCGACGTTCACATAATGGATCATCCTGTCATAGGCCTGCCTGGCATCGTCGCCGAAGGTGAAGATGCCGTGCTTGTCGAGGATCAGGCCTTCGACCGTCGGATCGGCGTCGAATACATCGGCGGCCGCCTTGGCCAGATCGAAGCCCGGCATGATGTAAGGCACGAATCCCATTTTCTCGCCGAACACCTTCCGGCTCAGCGCCTCGCTGTCCTCCTGGTCGACGATGGCCAGGATCGCCGTCGAATGGGTGTGGTCGACGAATTTGTGCGGCAGGAAGGCGTGCAGCAGCGTCTCGACCGAAGGGTTGGGCGAGGACGGGTCGATGAGGTTCGCCCGCTGCAGCGCGACCATGTCCTCGTCGGAGAGCTTCTTGAGCGACCGCGCCTTCAACAGCGCGCCGAGCTTGACCGCCGGCAGGCCCTGCGGCTCGATGACGCCCATGTCCCAGCCGCTGCCCTTGACGCAGAGCACGTCCCATTCGTCGCCGACAAGGTCGGTGGCCTTGGTCTTGCACGATGTATTGCCGCCGCCATGGAGGACGAGCCGCGGCTCGCCGCCCAGCAGCCTGGTCGTATAGACGCGCAGCGCCAGGTCGCGGGCCACACCCTTCTTTGCATAGTCGGCGACCAGCTTCTCCGCCTCGCCGTCATTCCACAGGTTCTTCATGTCAGCTTCGTCCGATTTCTCTTTTGTTGTGAACAGGAATACCGCGACGCCTTGATGACAATGCGTCGGCGGCTCTAGGTATCAGGCGACCTCTTTTGCTGCTGCTCCGGCATGGTCGAGCAGCCGTCGCGCCATGCGCGCGCCTACGACCAGATGGGTGCAGAGCCCGCCGGCGATCGCCGCGACGAGCGGTTCGAACTTGCTGTCCTCCTGCACCACCACAAGGCGCTTTTCGATGCTGTGCAGCGATGACAGCTCTGCCGAAATCAGCCGGCGGTTGTAGCTGCAGTCGAGCGCCTGGCCTCGGGCGTCGATGATCTGCCCGGCAATGACGCCGGCCGCACCCGCCTTGCGCAATGCAGCCATTTCGCTCTCGGTCAGCGCGCCGCATTTGACCAGATGGCTGTCGGTGTCCACCGAGCCGACCGAATACAGCGCCAGGTCGCACTCACCGATGCCCGACAATTGCTCGCGGATCACCGGCTCGGCGCGCAGGCCGCGTGCCAGTTCTTCCGTCGTCAGAACCAGTGGCGCGTAGAAGTTCAGTCCCTTGGCGTTGAGCCGGCGCGCGATTTCCATGGTGCACTGGTCCGGCCGGTACGAATAGGGGGCGCCCAGATTGCCGCAGAGCTGCACCACGGTGACGTCCTGCAGATCGGCATAGGACATGATGTCGGCGATGGTGTAGATGGTCCGCCCCCAGGCGACGCCGATACGGTCGCCCTTCCTGACCAGCTCGAGAAAGACGCTTGCCGCCAGCACCGCGATGTCGGTCGAGGGGTCGGCGACATAGCCGTTTTCCGGCGCGATCCAGACCGCGTCGAGCTTCAGCGCGTCTTCCAGCTTGCGCGCCAGCACGTCGTCGGTGAAAAGCTGGGTCGAGGTCGAGATGTTGACGATGCCGGTCTCGCGCGCCTTGCGCAGATACATCGCCACCGAGGCACGGGAAATCTTGAGCTGGCTGGCCACCTGGTCCTGGCGCAGGCCGTGTGCATAGTAAAGCCAGGCGGCCTTGTGGATAAGCTGTTCTGCCGGTCGGATCGCCATGCCATCTCCTCGCTGACATTATTCACGGCTCTCGACAAAAGTCAAACCTTAGGCTGCGCACCTGATCCGACACCTGGCGTTCCGGATGTCAGTAATTGCGCATTTATTGTTATCTCGGTACAATAAACCGATCAGGAGGTCCGACAATGAACGTATCATTGGGAGAGCGTTGGGAAACCTTTGTTTCCAACATCGTCAAGTGCGGCCGCTACGGTTCTGCCAGCGAAGTCGTGCGCGAGGGCCTGCGCCTTGTCGAAGAGCGCGAGGAAAAGCTGAAGGCGCTCCGTGCCATGGTGGACAAGTCGTTTGCTGAAGGCGGCGAAGCCACCGAGCAGGATATTGACGCCGCCTTGGAAGCCAAGGCCAAGCAACTCGCAAGGGAAGGCTTTTAGGAGTGCCACGGCTGCGCATGCTGCCGTCGGCACAAGCAGATTTGGTCAATATCCTTGAATACCTCACTCGTGAAAGCGGCAGCCTGTTTATTGGCGGGCGTTTTGTGGATGCTCTGCGCCAGAAATGCCGTGATCTGGCGAGCTTGCCGGCGACGATTGGTCGTGCTCGTCCCGAACTCCGGCCGGACGTCCGAAGTTTCGCTTTCAGGGGATACGTGATTTTCTTCCGCTATAATGGCGACTTTTTCGAAGTGGCGAATATCGTGGAAGGGCATCGGGACATCGACGCTTTGTGGCCGGAGGGTGAGGGCGGGGAGGGGCGTCCCAAGTAATGGGCGAAGTGTCTGATGGCGGTGCACGAATCCAGTACGCGCTCAGGATCTGGTGGTAAGAAGGCTCGACCAGACATTGCGGAGGACGGGATGGGCAATCCCTACGAACAGGATCTCGACAGGAATCCGGCCAACCACCAGCCGCTGACGCCGCTCACCTATTTTGAGCGGGCGGCAAAAACCTTTCCCGACCAGACCGCCATCATCCATGGCCGCCAACGCACGACCTATCGCGATTTCTGGAAGCGCTCGCTGAGGCTTGCCTCGGCGCTGGCGAAGCGCGGTATCGGCAAGGGCGACACCGTCACCGTCATGCTGTCGAACACACCGCCGATGCTGGAAGCGCATTTCGGCGTGCCGATGACCAGGGCGGTGCTGCATTCGCTCAACACTCGCCTCGACGCCGCCGTCATTGCCTTCCAGCTCGATCACGCCGAAAGCAAGGTGCTGATCGTCGACCGCGAATTCGCCGGCGTGGTTCGGCAAGCGCTGACGCTGGCCAAGGTCAGGCCGCTGCTGATCGATTACGACGATCCCGACTATGCCGCCGATGCGCCCTATGCCAAGGGCGAGCGGATCGGCACGCTGGACTACGAGGCGTTTGTCGCCGACGGCGACGAGGATTTCGCCTGGTCGATGCCGGACGATGAATGGGATGCCATTTCGCTCAACTACACCTCCGGCACGACAGGCAATCCGAAGGGCGTCGTCTGTCACCACCGCGGCGCGGCACTGATGGCCTATGCCAACACCATCCATGCCGGGATGGGCAAGCACCCGGTCTATCTGTGGACGCTGCCGATGTTCCACTGCAACGGCTGGTGCTTTCCCTGGACGCTTGCCGTGCAGGCCGGCACGCATGTCTGCCTGCGCTGGGTGCGGCCGAAGCCGATCTACGACGCCATCGCCGATCACGGCGTCACCCATCTGTGCGGTGCACCCATCGTCATGTCGGTGCTGATCAACGCCTTGGACGAGGACAAGCGGCAATTCCCGCAGACCGTCACCTTCAACACCGCCGCGGCGCCGCCGCCTGAGGCGGTGCTGTCGGGCATGGCCGATGCGGGCTTTGCCGTCACCCATCTCTACGGCCTGACCGAAACCTATGGCCCGGCCGTCGTCAACGAATGGCATGGCGAGTGGGACCTGCTGGAGAAAGGGGCGAGGGCGGCGAAGAAGGCCAGGCAAGGCGTACGCTATGCCGCGCTCGAAGGCCTGACGGTGATGGACCCGCAGACGATGCAAGAGACGCCGGCCAACGGCGAGACGATCGGCGAGGTGATGTTCCGCGGCAACATCGTCATGAAAGGCTATCTCAAGAACCGCAAGGCGAGCGACGAGGCCTTTGCCGGCGGCTGGTTCCATTCGGGCGACCTCGGCGTCATGCACCCGGACGGGTACATCCAGCTCAAGGACCGTTCCAAGGACATCATCATCTCCGGCGGCGAAAACATCTCCTCGATCGAGGTCGAGGAGGCGCTGTACAAGCATCCCGCCGTCGCTTCTTGCGGCGTTGTCGCCCGATCCGACGACAAATGGGGCGAGGTGCCGGTCGCCTATGTCGAGCTGAAGCCGGGCAAGGCGGCGACCGAGGCGGAGGTAATCGAGCACTGCCGCGCGCTGCTCGCCCGCTTCAAGGTGCCGAAAGCGGTGATCTTCGCGGAAATCCCGAAGACTTCGACGGGCAAGATCCAGAAGTTCCGGCTGCGGGAGATGGCAAAGCAGCCTTAGGGCCTGATCCGAAAACGGAACCGATTTCGGAAAGCATCTTTTCAAGATCCTTCGCAAAAACACGGGGCGGCGTTGCAGGCGCGCCCGGCGGAAACCACATGCGTTTCATGGGCCAACTCCGTCCAGGGATGTCACCATTTGTCATCAGCAGCCAAAATCGTGCCTTGACAGGTGATGGTTTTCAATTTACGAGTGACGAAATTCTAAATTCGTCAGTCGTAAATTTGGCCAACGAGATGCTTGAAACCCTAGACACAGCCGCCGATTCCGCCCGCCAGGAAAATGTCACGCGCATCCTGGATTGCGCGGAGCGATTGTTTCGCCACTACGGCTACGGCAAGACCAACGTCGCCGACATAGCGCGCGAACTCGGCATGTCGACCGCCAACATCTACCGCTTCTTCGCCTCCAAGGTGGAAATCCATCAGGCGGTTTGCGGCCGTATGCTCGAGACCTGCTACCGGTTGAGCTACGAAGCCTGCCATGGTTCCGGCACCGCCAGCGAGAAGCTCCGCCGCTATGTGCATACGCACTATCAGTGGACGCTGGAAACCATGATCGACCAGGAGAAGGTGCACGAGATGGTCATCGTCGCCATCGAGCGCGACTGGCACGTCATCGAAAAGCACATCGACAGCATCCATGAACTGGTCGCGGAAGTGATCCGCGAGGGAATCGCTACCGGCGAGTTCATCGATCAGGATCCGGTGATCGCTTCCCGGTGTTTCGGCGCTGCCATTATCAGCCTCTCTCATCCGCAGATAATGGCCCAGTGCCTCGCCAAGAAGAACCGGGCGACGCCGGACGAGCTTACCGAGTTTGCCATCAGAGCCTTGAAGAAATGACCATTGCCGCCCGTCGGGCGGTGATGTCGGCAATTCATCTCCACAGTTCGGGAGTACGAAAAGTGTCTTTGTCCAAGTCCATCACCTACAGGCGACCGGCCGCCGGCCTGGCACTGATTGTCGTTGCCGCTCTCGGCCTCGCCGGCTGCTCGCAAGAGAAAGCCGAGGTCAAGGAGATCATCCGCCCGGTCAAGGTGGTCGAGATCGCCAAGGCGAGCGATACCCGTCAGCTTTCCTATTCCGGATCGGTGCGCGCCCGCACCGAGATGAATCTCGGCTTTCGCATCAACGGCAAGATCACCGAGCGCCTTGTCGACATCGGTGACCGCGTCAAGCCGGGTGACGTTCTCGCCCGCGTCGATCCCACCGACTACGAGCTCTCGGTGAGAAGCTCTCAGGCCAGCCTCGATGCTGCGGACCGTCAGGTCGAGACAGTCGAGCTTACGCGCAAGCGGGCCGAACAGCTCTACGCCAAGAATTTCGCGCCGAAGTCGCAGCTCGAGCAGGCGACGCTCGCCTATAATCAGGCGGTCGCCACGCGAGACTCCGCCCGCTCGCAGCTTGCCCAGGCACAGAACCAGGTCCGCTATACCGATCTCAAGGCGGACAAGAACGGCATCGTCACTGCCGTTGCCGCCGATGTCGGCCAGGTTGTCGGCTCCGGCACGCCGGTGGTGACCGTTGCCATCGACGGCGAGAAGGAAGTCCTGATCGCTGTTCCGGAAACTGATATTGCCGAATTCAAGCCGGGCAAGACCGTCAAGGCTGGCTTCTGGTCCGATGAGGCGCTGACGCTCGACGGCAAGGTCCGCGAAGTCGCCGGCAGCGCCGATCCGCAGTCGCGCACCTTTGCCGTTCGCGTCAGCCTGCCCAACGATCCTCGCGTGCTGCTAGGCATGACCGCCTCCATCGAAGCCGCGGTGGACAACCGGCAGCAGCTGGTGTCGATCCCGCTGGCCGCGTTGGCGCAGAAGGACAGCCAATCGATCGTCTGGACAGTCGACCGCAACGGCGGGACCGTCCATGCGCATCCGGTCAAGGTCGCCGCCTTCACCCCCGACGGCGTCAGCGTCGCCGATGGGCTGAAGCCGGGCGACGTCGTCGTCGCCGCCGGCACGCAGTTCATGACCGAGAATCTGAAAGTCAAGCTGACCGGTGATGCAGCGCAACAGTCGGCGTCGGCCGATGACGCTGCAAGGCGCTTGCGCTGACGGCCAGGCAATTCACGGTTTCCGGGCGGCAGGCGCCCCCGATTTTCGAGATCTCAGGTCGATGTAACCCCCACGTCGATCCTCGCGTCCCACCGCGATGTAGATCTCTCAACTCGGAAAGCCACGCCGCCCGGAAGCCCACATCGGAAGTTCCTTGGGCATGCGAAAGCGCGTGCTCTGTTGATCAAATTGAAACGGACTGACGCCGATGACCATCGACACCAATGAAAAGCGGTCTTTCAATCTTTCGCGCTGGGCAATCGGCCATCCGAGCATTGCCCGCTTCCTGTTCGGGCTGATCATCGTCGCCGGTGCACTCGGCCTGATGCGCATGGGCCAGAAGGAAGACCCCGATTTCACCTTCCGCGTCATGGTCGTCCAGGCGATCTGGCCAGGCTCCTCGATCAAGGAGATGGAGGACCAGGTGGTCAACAAGATCGAGCGCAAGCTGCAGGAAACGCCGCACCTCGATTTCGTCCGCTCCTACACCCGCGCCGGCAGCGCCATCATCACCTTGCAGGTCAAGGGCGACACCAATCCGGCGCAGGTCGCCGATGCTTTCTATCAGGTGCGCAAGAAGGTCGGCGATATCGCCAATGAGCTGCCGCAGGGGCTGCTCGGGCCTTACTTCAATGACGAATTCGGCGACACGTTCATCACCCTGCATTCGATCAGCGGCGACGGCTACAGCTATCCCGAGCTGAAGAAATTCGCCATCCAGGCGCGTGACATGCTGCTGACGACGCCCGGTGTCGAGAAGGCCGTGATCATCGGTGACCAGCCGGAAAAGCTCTACATCGACGTTTCATCCAAGGTGCTTGCCGAACGCGGCCTGACGTTGACCGACCTGCAGAATGCGATCCAAGGCCAGAACAATGTCGACCCGGCAGGTTCGGTCGACACCGGCCAGCGTTCGGTGCGCATTTCGGTTGAGGGCGATGTCACCAGGGCGGCCGACATCCGCGAGCTTCGCCTGCGCGCCGGCAACCAGGTGACGCGCCTCGGCGACATCGCCACCGTGACCTCCGGCCTCGAGGATCCGTACCAGCGCAAATACCGTTTCAACGGTCACGACAGCGTCCAGCTCGGCGTCGTAATGGCCAAGGGCTTCAACGTCACCGACGTCGGCAAGGACGTCGAAGCGACCTATAAGCGCTTCGAAGAGGCGCTGCCCTATGGCGTTTCGGTCGATCAGATTTCCGACCAGCCGCATGTCGTGAAGGAGGCTGTGAGCGAGTTCATGGAAGCGCTCGGCGAAGCGCTGCTGATCGTGCTTTTCGTATCGTTCCTGTCGATCGGCTGGCGCTCGGGCCTGGTGATCGCGATCGTCATTCCGCTGGTCCTGGCCGCCACGTTCGCCATCATGTACGAGCTCGGCATCGACCTGCAGCGCATTTCGCTCGGCGCGCTGATCATCGCCCTTGGCCTCCTGGTCGACGACGCGATGATCGTCGTCGAAATGATGGAGCGAAAGCTCGAGGAAGGCTTGGTCAAGGTCGAGGCGGCGAGCTTCGCCTATTCCTCGACCGCCTTCCCGATGCTGACCGGCACGCTGATCACCACGGCCGGCTTCATCCCCGTCGGTTTCGCGGCCTCGACCGCCGGCGAATATGTGCGCACCCTGTTTTACGTCGTCGGCATCGCGCTGGTCGTGTCCTGGTTCGCGGCGGTCTATTTCACGCCATGGCTCGGCCACATGATCCTGAAGCAGCGCAAGCACGCCGGCAACCATCACGATGTCTTCGACACGCGCTTCTACCGCCGTCTTCGCTCGACCGTTGCATGGGCGGTGCGCCACCGCATCATCGTCCTGGTGATGACGCTGATGACGTTTGCCACCAGCCTGTGGGCGTTCCAGTTCATCCCGCAGAATTTCTTCCCGCAATCGTCGCGCCCGGAAATCCTTGTCGACCTCTGGCTGCCGGAAGGCACCAGCATCAAGGAAGTCGAGACCCAGGCCAAGGCGCTCGAAGCCAGGATGATGGACGACAAGGACAAGCGCTTCATCGCCACCTATGTCGGCGAAGGCGCGCCGCGCTTCTTCCTGCCGCTCGACCAGCAGCTTCGCAACCCGAATTTCGCCCAGCTTCTGGTGATGGCCAATGACGAACCGGCCCGCGAGCGGCTGATTGTCAAGCTGCGCACCATCCTGGCCAATGATTTCCCATCGATCCGCGCCAAGGTCGACCGCCTGTTCCTTGGTCCGCCGACCGGCTGGCCGGTGCAGATGCGCGTCATGGGTCCGGATCGCCAGGAGGTGCGCCGCATCGCCGACGAGGTGAAGGCGAAGTTCCAGGCAAATCCGCTGCTCGGCGCCATCCACGACGACTGGCTGGAGCCGGTGCCGACGATGAAGCTGGTGATCGACCAGGATCGCGCCCGTGCGCTCGGCGTCACCTCGCAGCGCATCCGCCAGACGCTGCAGGCGGCCATGTCGGGAGCGCCGCTCGATGACTTCCGCGACGGCGAGGAGACGGTTTCGATCGTCGCCCGTGAGCCGGAGGCAAGCCGTCACCTGCTGTCGGCGGTCGACTCCGTCTACATCCCGACCGATTTCGGCGGCTCCGTGCCGCTGTCGCAGGTCGCCAAGGTGGTCCCGGTGCTGGAGCAAGGCGTCGAATGGCGGCGCGACCGCTTGCCGACCATCAGCGTACGCGCCACGCTTCCGGACGGCGTGCAGCCGAACGATGTCGCCATGAAGATGTACAGCGACATGCAGGGCCTGCGCGCCAGCCTCGCACCCGGCTACAAGATCGAGATCCAGGGCGGCGCCGAGGATGCGGCCGAAAGCCAGGCCTCGATTGCGGCGAAAGCGCCGATCATGCTGGCCGTCATCGTCGTGCTGCTGATGATCCAGCTGCAGCATTTCGGCAAGGCCATGCTGGTGCTGGCGACCGGTCCGCTCGGCATCATCGGCGCGGCGGCGGCACTTTTGATCAGCGGCGCGCCGTTCGGCTTCGTCGCCATCCTCGGTGTCATCGCCCTGCTCGGCATCATCATGCGCAACTCGATCATCCTGGTCGATCAGATCGACCAGGACATCGCCGCCGGCGTGGAGCGTTCCGAGGCCATCATCGGCTCGGCGGTGCGCCGGTTCCGGCCGATCGTGCTGACGGCGCTGACGGCGGTGCTGGCGCTGATCCCGATCTCGCGTGGCGTCTTCTGGGGGCCGCTCGCCTACGCCATGATGGGCGGCATTCTCGTCGCCACGGTGCTGACCATCCTTGTCCTGCCGGCAGCCTATGCGCTGTTCTTCGGCAGGGAGCCCAAGAAGGTGGTGGAGCAGCCGGCCGAGACGGAAGAAAAGAACGAAAGGCCGCAACTGGCCCTGGCGGCCGAATAGCGGTCGAGCGAACGTCTTCCATAGATAACCCCGCCGAGGCGGGGTTATCAGGGTCGGGTCAGGCCGCAATCAGTTCGTACGGCCGAGCATCGTTATTCATTTTCTGTATTTTGATCGGTTGCTCGTCCGCGGTAGGAACGCTCCGACGCGACAACTCATCGATTCCCGCGTCAACAGGCAGCCCCAGCTTTTCGATTGCCAAACGACGCACCAGGGCCTCAGCCGAGCTGTCAATGTCGATTTCGTTGCGCTCCCATCGGCCAATCGACTGCTTGTCACGGTGGACCATGGCGGCCAATTCAGCTTGGGTCAGACCCATTTCGGAGCGCAGGAAACGAAGCTCGTCCCCGCTCATGCCCTTGGCATGGCTTACGATCCCAAGCGCGATTACTTGATGCAGTTCATTCACAGCAGGAATCGTGATGATGTCGTCGCCATCGTCATCCACCTCAACGGCGATGCCTTCGATGTAAACGTTGAGCAGACCGCTTTCTGTGTAGTGGTGTGCGTTATTCATCAGCTTCAACTCCAATTATCGAGCCCGCTTTTCGCTCGAACTCATCGATCCACATAACCGAAATAACTTTGACGAGACATCCGTTCTTGGAAGGGATGATAACGACCCCGATGGATCGACTCCCGCTGTTCGGTGTCTTGCACTCCACGCGATAACGGAAATGACCCGGCCGGGTTGCGGGCACAGGTGGTTGGTACACATTTCCAAACTTGAGCGCATGCAGCACATCAGACATGATCAAGCCGCGTTCGGAAAGCCGATCCTGCGCATGCAGCTTGTACGAGATGTTTAGTTTCAGATTTCTCGCGATAGATCTTATTTCAATCGTCGCACGGCCGGCATCCCAAGGTTGCGTGATCGTCACAAATCCCCCTTCTATGGCATTCCTTCCGGTGCTTCATCTATCATGGTGATACCTACATAAGTGCTGAACGTCAATAAACAAGCGGCATGCCATTGACGCCCGTTGGGTGGTGACAAATTCGCTACCGAACACAGGACGACACCGCTATTAAGACTAGCGCGTGGTTGGAGGACAGTCATGACCATAGCTCAGACAAAGGCACCGCTGCGGCTGCCGATCGACGGGCGCCATCGCCGGATGTTCATCGGCGGCGGCTGGGTCGATGCCCGCTCCGGTCGGACCACGGAGAGCCGCAATCCCGCCACCGGCGCGGTCATCGCCACGGTGCCGCGCGCCGACCGCCAGGACATCGACTTGGCGGTGACTGCTGCGCGCAAGGCGTTCGAGGGCCCGTGGAGCCGGTTCAAGCCTTATGAGCGCCAGGTGCTGCTGCTGAGGATCGCCGACCTCTTCGAAAAGCACTGGGAAGAGATCAGCCGCTCCGACACCACCGACATGGGCATGCCGATCATACGCACCCGCGCCAATCGCAACCGGGTCATCGGCATGCTGCGCTACTATGCCGGCATGGCGACGGCGCTGCACGGCGAGACGATCGACAACTCGCTGCCCGGCGAAATCGTCTCTTTCACCCGCAAGGAGCCGGTCGGCGTCGTCGGCGCCATCATTCCCTGGAACGCGCCAACGGCGGCGTCGATCTGGAAGATCGGCCCGGCGCTGGCGACCGGCTGCACCATCGTGCTGAAACCATCGGAAGAGGCGCCGCTGACGCCGCTTTTGATCGCCGACATCATGAACGAGGCCGGCGTTCCGGAAGGCGTCGTCAACATCGTCACCGGCACCGGCACCGAGGCAGGTGCCGCACTCGCCGAGCATATGGGCGTCGACAAGATCGTCTTCACCGGCTCGACGGCGACCGGCCAGTCGATCGTGCGGGCCTCGGCCGGCAATCTCAAGCGCGTCTCGCTGGAGCTCGGCGGCAAGTCGCCGGTCATCGTCTGCGCCGATGCCGATCTCGACAAGGCGGTGCCGGTGGCGGCGATGTCGGTGTTCGCCAATTCCGGCCAGATCTGCATCGCCGGTTCGCGCCTTTTCGTCGAACGGCCCGTCCATGACGAGTTCGTCGAGCGGCTCGCGGCATACGCCAAGGGTCTCAGGGTCGGCGACGGCATCGACCCGGCGACCGAGATCGGTCCGCTCGTCTCCGAAAAGCAGCTGCAACGGGTCACCGGTTACCTCGAGGCCGGCACCGCGGAAGGGGCGAAACTCGTCACCGGAGGCACCCGGCTTGTGGAAGGCGCGCTTGGCGCCGGCAATTTCGTCGCGCCGACCGTCTTTGCCGGCGTCTCGGACGACATGAAGATCGCCCGTGAGGAGATCTTCGGGCCGGTAATTTCAGCCTTGCCGTTCGATACGCTGGACGAGGCAGTCGAGCGGGCCAACAACACGCCTTACGGCCTGGCTGCAGGGGTCTTCACCCAAAATCTCGCCACCGCCCACCAGCTGTCGCGCAAGATCCGCGCCGGCTCGGTCTGGGTCAATACCTATCACGCCATCGATCCGGCCGTGCCCTTCGGCGGCTACAAGATGAGCGGCTACGGCCGCGAGGGCGGCGCCGAGCACCTCGCCGAATATCTTAACACCAAGGGCGTGTTCATCAAGATCGATTGATCGGTCCGCCGCCCGCACAAAAAATGCTCCCCGACGCCGGTTTTGCAAAACAGAATTCCTTCCCATGGCCGCAAAGCCATCCCATGCTCGAGCAATTGGAGCGTTACGCTCGTCGTCATCGGTGCATTTTTCCATGGCAGAAAATCGACAATTGCGGCTTGGCGCTTTCATGCGGCCCGTCAGCCTTCATACCGGCGCCTGGCGCTACCCGGGCGCCTATCCCGACGCCAACTTCAATTTCGCGCATCTCAAGCACTTCGCGCAAAGGCTGGAAGCGGCAAAGTTCGACGCCTTCTTCATGGCCGACCACCTGGCCGTGCTCAACATGCCGATCGAGGCGCTGCGGCGCAGCCACACGGTCACGTCCTTCGAGCCGTTCACGCTGTTGTCGGCGCTTGCCGCCGTCACCGATCGTATCGGGCTGATCGCAACCGCCTCGACGACGTTCGACGCGCCGTACCACATCGCCCGTCGTTTCGCCTCTCTCGACCATATCAGCGGCGGGCGCGCCGGCTGGAATATCGTCACCACATCCAATCCCGACGCCGCGCTGAATTTCGGCCTCGACGAGCATGTCGAGCACGACGAGCGCTATCGCCGGGCGCGGGAGTTTTACGATGTCGTCACCGGCCTGTGGGACAGTTTTGTCGACGATGCCTTCATCCGCGACGCCGAAAGCGGGCTCTATTTCGATCCGGCGAAGCTGCATGTGCTCGACCATAAGGGCGAATATCTTTCGGTGCGGGGACCGCTCAATATCGCGCGGCCGGTGCAGGGCTGGCCGGTCATCGTGCAGGCCGGCGCGTCGGAGGCCGGACGGCAGCTCGCGGCGGAAACGGCCGAGGTGATCTTCGCCGCCCATGCCGATCTCGCCTCGGGGCAGCGCTTCTTTGCCGACGTCAAGAAACGTGCGCAAAAACTTGGCCGGTCGCGCGACGACATCAAGATCCTGCCCGGCGCCTTCGTCATTGTCGGCGAGACCGTCGAGGAGGCGCAGACGAAGCGGGCCAAGCTCGACAGCCTCGTCTACTATGAGAGCGGCGTCGCCTCGCTGTCGATCGCGCTCGGCCACGACGCGTCGCGGTTCGATCCGGATTCAGTCTTGCCCGAAATCCCGGAAAGCAACGCCAGCAAGAGCGGCCGCGAGCGCGTCATCGAACTGGCGCGCAAGGAAAACCTGACCGTCAGGCAGCTTGCGCAGCGGCTGGGCGGCTATTCCGGTCTTGCCTTCGTCGGCACTTCGAAAACCATCGCCGACGAGATGGAGGAATGGCTGGTCACCGAAGGCTCGGACGGGTTCAACGTCATGTTCCCCTATCTTCCCGCCGGATTGGATGATTTCGTCGAGAAAATCGTGCCCGAATTGCAGCGGCGCGGCATTTTCAGGAGCGAATACGAAGGATCGACCCTGCGCGAAAATCTTGGCCTGAAGCGGCCGCCAAACCGGTTCTTCCAACCTGAGACGGCAGCGATCCGCAAAGCTGGCTAGAACCGGTAATGATTTTAGACCGTGGCAAGCATCCGTTCTTTTCGTTCGGCCCGAATGTCCATAGGGTCAGCAGCGGGCTGGCAGCCCGAAATCATCGCGAGGGCTTTGCATCATGACCAATCCGGCCGTTGTCGGTTTCTCAGGCAATTTCACCCGGCCGTCCAAGACGCGCGGCTTCGTCGATCGTATCGTGAACGAGGTAGCCGGCAGATATGGCCTGGCCGCCAGCACGCATGACGTCGTCGACCTCGGCCCCAGCCTCGGTGGCGCCAAATGGGCGCGTGAACTGGATGCGCAAGCGGGCGATATCCTCAAGCGCGTCGTCGCGGCGGACGTGCTCGTCGTTGGCTCGCCCACCTACAAGGGCAGCTATACCGGCCTGTTCAAACACTTCTTCGATCTTGTCGACCCAACGGCGCTCAGGGGCAAGCCGGTGGTGCTGCTGGCGACCGGCGGCGGCGACCGGCATGCGCTGATCATCGAGCACCAGCTGAGACCGCTGTTCGGCTTCTTCGAGGCCTTTACGCTGCCGACCGCGATCTACGCTTCGGACAGGGATTTCATCGACGGCGTGCTTGCGTCCGAGACGATCCAGGCGCGCGTCGGACAGGTCCTCGAGGATATCGGTGCAGCGCTTGGCGGTCGCTCCCGCGCCGGCACCGCTGCCGAATAGCCCCTAAAAAGAAAAACCCGCCTCAGCGGCGGGTCTCGGGGCGAATCAGCACCATACCAAAATCATTAGCATAGCTGCCGGCACAAAGCAAGAACAAAATGCAGGAATCGAGCGCGCCTTGCGTGCCCGATCCCTCAACGCAGCCGTCAGATGACGAACAGCCAGTTGGCGAGCAGCATCACCACGACGCCGGCGACCAGCGTCAGATAGGGCAGCATCCCCGCCTTTTTCACCGCAAGGTCGGACGAGCTCATGCCGAGATCGGCCAGCATGTGGTCGGGGAATTTGCCCTTGTCCTGGATGTAGTGCCGGAAGCAGAACACCGGGATGATCAAGGCTGCCGTGATCAGCCCGGCCCACAATGCCATCGGGTTCCAGACCTTGGCGCCGGCGCCCATGAAGACCGCGTTGACGTAGGCAAAGATGGCGCCGAGGCCGAGCAGCCAGCTCGGCGCCCTCCATGGCCGCGCGATGTGGCCATTGTCGATGCGGTGGATCCAGCCGGCATTGAGGTTAAGGAAGTTGAAGATGATGTAGCCGCAATTCGACACGGCGAGGATGAAGAAGAAGCTTGTTGCGTCGGCCGAGGCGATGGCCAGCACGATCAGGTTGAAGATCAGGTCGGTCCACATCGCCCGCGTCGGGGCGCCGTGCTCGTTGACATGGCTGAGATAGCGCGGCAGCCAGCCGTCGACCGAGCCTTGATAGAGCGTGCGCGAGGAGCCGGCCATCGCCGTCATGATGCAGAGCACCAGCGCCAGGATCATCAGCATCACCAGCAGGCTGTGGATCAGCTGTCCGCCGCCGACCATACCGGCCAGCGCATCGGCAACGCCGGAGCCGTCGACGATCGGCGTCGCCAGCATGCCGTTCAAGCCGAGCACGCCCTGGAAGGTGAACGGCACCAGGATGAACAGCAGCATGCACAACAGGCCGGAATAGAAGATCGCCTTGAAGGTATCGGTGCCCGGGTTTTTGAACTCGGAGGTGTAGCAGACCGCGGTCTCGAAGCCGTAGGTCGACCACGCCGCGATGAACATGCCGCCGAGCACCAGCGTCCAGCCGGCGATGTTCCACGCGCCGGGCTCCGGCGCATAGGCTGCCGCGAGCGGCACCAGCGGCGAGAAGTTTGCCCAGTTGATCTGGCCGGTGACGATCGGCACCACGCCGACGATCAGCATCGGGATGATGACCAGCAGGCCGATATATTTCTGCACGTTGGCCGTGCCCAGGATGCCGCGATGCTGGATCGAGAAGATGATCAGCATCAGCACCGCGCCGATGAAGAAGGTGGCGTTGAAGGTGAAGGAAACCGGGCCAAGCGTGTGACCGTAGAGCGTCCAGTTACGGATCGCCGGCGTCGCCGCCGCGGTGACCGCGGTGATGGCGTCGGCGGCGCTGGTTCCGGCATGGGCCGCGATATAGGCGGCGACCTCCGGCGACGTGTCGGTGAACAGCGGCACCGGCGCCAGTGCGTTGAGGATATAGGCGGCGGCGATCGAGCAGCCGAGCGACAGCACCGGCGACCAGGCGAACCAGTTGCACCACACCGAAAGCGGCGCGATGAATTTCGAATAGCGCAGCCACGCGGTGGCGCCGTAGACCGAGGCGCCGCCGGATTTGTTCGGGAACAGCCCGGCGATCTCCGCATAGGTGAAGGACTGCAGGAAGCCCATGACCATGGATACGGCCCAGATCAGGAAGGCCAGTGTTCCGGTGGTGCCGGCGATGCCGCCGATCGAAAACAAGACAAGGGCCGGAACGCCGCTTGCCACCCAGAAGGCGCCGCGCCAATCGATGTTCCGGTGCAGCTGCCCTTCGGCAGGCGGCACCAAGGTGGTGACTATCGTGCTCATTTACGTGGATTCCCCATTTTTGATGTTCCCCATCGGCAACAGCCGCAATCTCGCGAGGCGTCATCGACGCTCACGTTGAACGGCCCCAGGCGTTTTCCGCTCAGTAGTATTTTTTTCTTAGCAGTGAAGATTGACCCAAGGCGCTTTCACGTCAAGTGGTTTGTGACGCTGTGCACATTGCGTTTGTGAAACAGTCGAGCTTCGCTGGCGCTGCCAACGGGTGCGGTCTTTCTCCCCTTGTTGTGGGAGAAGGGAAGAACCAGACAGCGTCGATCAGGAGCGCGGCCTGGTCTTTTGCGGGTCGTAATGGGCGAAGGCGACGACGCGCGCCGGCAGCCGCTTGCTGTGACCATCGAGCTTGCCGATTTCGACCTCGGTGCCGATCGCCGAATGCGTGACGTCGAGCCTGGCCAACGCGATGGTCTTGTTCAGCACCGGCGAGCGCATGCCCGAGGTGACGACGCCGATCTGGGCCCGGCCGACATGCACGCAGTCGCCGTGGCCGACCGCGATATTGGCGTCGACGTCGAGGCCGACCAGCTTCTTCTGCGGGTTTTCCTTGCGCCGGATCAGCGCCTCGCGGCCGATGAAATCGTCGCTCTTGGTCTTCAGCGGTACGGTGAAGCCGATGCCGGCCTCGAACGGATCCGTCTGGTCGGAAAACTCGTGAGCAGCAAAGATCAGCCCGGCCTCGATGCGCACCATATCGAGCGCCTGCAGCCCCATCGGCTTCAGGCCGTGCGGTTGGCCGGCCTGCCAGATCGCGTCGAACACCTTTTCGGCGTCGCGCGGATGGCACCAGATCTCGTAGCCGAGCTCGCCGGTGTAACCGGTGCGCGAGACAACGACCGGAATGCCGTTGCCGCCGCCGATGCGGGCGACGGCGAAACGGAACCATTCGAGTTCGTCGATCGACGGCTGCAGCGGCGAGGTCCAGATGATCTGCCGCAGGACGTCGCGGCTTTTCGGTCCCTGCACGGCAACATTGTGCATCTGGTCGGTCGAGGAGCGCACCAGCACGGTGAGGCCGAGTTTTTGCGCCGTTTCCCGCAGCCATTGGCCGGATAGATCGTCGCCGCCGACCCAGCGGAAATTATCCTTGCCGAGCCTGAGCAGCGTGCCGTCGTCGATCATGCCGCCATGCTCGTAGCACATGGCGGAATAGACGACCTGGCCGACGCCGAGCTTCTTGATGTCGCGGGTCAGCGTGTATTGCAGCAGCGCCTCGGAGTCCGGCCCGGTGACCTCGAACTTGCGCAGCGGCGACAGGTCCATGATCACGGCGTCCTGCCGGCAGGCCCAGTATTCATCGATCGGGCCTTGCTTGGCGAAGGAATTGGCGAGCCAATAGCCCTTGTACTCGACGAAGTTGCGGGTGTGCTTGGCAAAGCTCGAATGAAAGGCGGTCTCGCGGGTCATTTTCGGTTCCGAATCGGGCGTCATGCGTCTGGCGATCGCTCGCGAGAATTTGTGCTGGCCGGGATAGGTTCGCACATGGATGTCGGTCAGGTTCCAGCCATTGGCCGGCGTCGTATCGTCGGGGCAGGCGGACGAGACGCAGACGATGTCCGTGAGCGCCTTGAGTAGCACATAGTCGCCGGGCCGCGACCACGGCTCGTCCGACACCACGACGCCATGCGCGTCGATGGCCGTGTTGAAGAAGAAGTTGATCGCCATCCAGCCGGCGCGAGGCGTGACACCCTTGTCGGCCAGCGCGCGGTTGAAATTCTCCGAGCAGTTGGGATGGCCGGGATAACCGATGTCGTCGTAATATTTGGCCGCGCAGGCGAGCGCGAATGCATCGTGGCGGCCGCAAGTGTCCTGCACAACCTCGACCAGCGGCTCCATGTCCTGGTCGTAGTATTTTGAGTGCAGACCGGGCATCGGATAGCTCGAACCCATCAGCGTGCGCGTCGTCGTCACGTCGAGCGGATGATCGCGGCCCCTGTCCAGCTTGCGCGCCGAAAAGCACTGAAAGTCGGTGCATTGGCGCCCGTCGACATCGATGATCTGCAGATAGTCGCCCGCCTTGACGAAGTAGGCCTCCGCCGTCGCCGAATGGACGCGCAGGTCGAGCACGGGATCGGCCAGCGGGTCGGCAAGCCTGGATTTCGCTGCTGGGCGGATGGTGGCGCGGCGGACGATGACGCTAAGCGGCGTCGCCGTATCGTGGCCGTCGACCAGCATCGGCCCGCCGGGCGCGGCAATCAGCATCGACCCATCGCGGGCGACGGTAAAAGCCTGTTCGGTACCGGCAGGGGTGGCGCCGCCGAAAACGCGAACCGCCTTCGCCTGGTCGAGCTGCACCTGGCGCCGCTCGAGCCCCCGGCGCAAGGATGCGAGGCTGTCGTCGCCTTCGGCCAGCAGCGCCTTGATGCCGGCGGCATTGCTGTTCGATTTCTCGCCGAGAATGCCGGGATCGGTCGCGTCGCTGCTGTCCCATGCCAGCAGCTCGCAGGCCTGCCCGCCCTCGACATCGCGCACGGTGACAATGTCGCCGGCCTCGACCTCGATCAGCACCGCGCCATTGCCCTGAACCGTGTAGCGCTCCATCCCGGCCGGCAACGTAATCTGCCCTGGCCGCAGGATCACGCTCGGCCGGGGCGGTCCGGCGACGACGGCGGGGTAGGGCGACTGGCTCATCTCAACCTTGGTTTCGAGAAACAAGTTTGCCTGTGTGTGAAATTATTTTAGCGGGAAGAATAGCAGGGGGATCGGGTTTGGCAAGGTGAAGGTGGCACAAGCTCCACCTTCTCCCCCTGTGGGAGAAGGTGTCGCCGAAGGCGACGGATGAGGGGTGTTCCAGGGAACGCCAGCCTCTCACTCCGCTGGAACACCCCTCATCCGTCTCGGCGCTGCGCGCCGATCCACCTTCTCCCACAAGGGGAGAAGGAAAGACGCGCCAAGGCTATGCCAACTCCTCGCTGTGGCTGATCTCGACGCCATACTCGGCGGCAGCGTCCAGCATCGTATGCGACAGGCTTTCCGCGAAGGTGGCGAACACCAGAAGATTGAACACCGCCTGTCCGTCCGGCCGGTCATTGCCGCGCCAGAGATTGATGCTGGTGTGATCGACCGAGGTCGCCGCAGCGGTGCCGGCCGGGAACGCCGCGGGGTGCAGGTCTAGTGACGACAGTTTGGCCAGCATCGCGCGCGCCTTTTCTCCGGAAACGCTGATCAGCGCGCGAGCATGCGACTGGTCGGACAACGAGGCGGATTGCGCAAACGTCTGGCTCAGCGGTTCGCTCGCGTGCTTGCCGCCATTGGACAGGACCAGGAACTGATCCGGTCCCGACCAGATCAGCGTAGCGTCGGGAGTTCGGGTCGCCTTGGGCGTTTCCGGGGCGGCAACGCCGAAGCGGGTTTCGGCGGCCTTCGCCAGTTCTGCCGCTTTGCCGCGCCGCGCCATCACCTGGATCAGGTCGAAATTGCGGATCTCGGTGAGCGATACGCCGGCCGCCGTGCCGCGCGCGCCATAGGCGCCGACAACGAGCGCTTTCTCCAGCGGACTGCGGGCAATCCAGGAAAACTCAGCCACGCTGGCGCCCTCCATCCGGATCGTAGAAGGCCGGGCTGCACAGCTCGACGTCGTAGTCTTCGCCGCGCAGCGGGTCATGCGCATGGACGATCTCGCCGATGCGCTCGCGGCCACGCTCAACAAGCGCCAGCCCGATCCACTGGTCGAGCATGGGCGAGAAGCAGACCGAAGTGACATAGCCCTGGTCGTTGCCGGGACCGGGCGTCTCGCCTTTCGGAATGATATGCGCGCCGGAGCGCAGGCGGCGCGTCTTGTCGACCGGCTTGATGCCGACGACGACCTGCCGGTCTGGGGCAATCAGCGCCTCGCGCCCGGCCATGACGCGGCCGATGAAATCTTTTTTGGTCGACATCATCTTGCCGAGGCCGAGGTCGGCGGCGGTCGTCGTGCCGTTCAGCTCCGGGCCGGCGACATGGCCCTTTTCGATGCGCATGACGCCGAGCGCCTCGGTACCGTAGGGCGTAACGCCGAACGGCTTGCCGGCCAGCATCAAATTGCGCACCAGCGCCTCGCCATAGCGGGCGGGAACCGAAATTTCGAACGCCATTTCGCCCGAAAACGAGATGCGGAACAGCCGCGCCTTGATGCCACCGCGAAGCGCGACTTCCCGCGCCCCCATGAAGGGAAAGCCCTCGTTCGACAAATCCTCCGCCGGATCGACGATTTCCCGAAGCAGGTCCCGGGTCTTCGGCCCGGCGATCGAGAACTGCGCCCATTGATCGGAGACGGATGTCAGCTGCACGTCGAATTCGGGGAACAGCACCTGCCGGCAGAATTCGAGATGCTGCATCACCAGCCCGGCCTTGGCGGTGGTGGTGGTCAGGAAATAGTGGTCCTCGGCCAGCCGCGACGTCGTGCCGTCGTCATAGACGATGCCGTCCTCGCGCAGCATCAGCCCGTAGCGGGCTTTGCCGACGGCGAGACTGGAGAAGGTGTTGATGTAGACGCGGTCGAGAAAGGCGCCGGCATCCGGGCCGTGCACGTCGACCTTGCCGAGCGTCGAGACATCGCAGAAGCCGACGCCGGAGCGCACCGCCTCGACCTCGCGGGTGACCGATTCCAGCCAGTCCTTTTCGCCGGCGCGCGGATACCATTGCGCGCGCTTCCACAGGCCGGTGTCGACGAACACCGCGCCCTGTTCGGCTGCCCAGTGATGCGACGGCGTCAGCCTCGTCGCATGGAAGTCTTCGTCGCGATGATGGCCGGCGAAGGCGCCGATGGCGACCGGCACATAGGGTGGGCGGTAGATCGTCGTGCCGGTTTCGGGGATCGATTTGCCGCTGATTGCCGCCATGATGGCGAGACCGGCGACGTTCGAGGTCTTGCCCTGGTCGGTGGCCATGCCGAGCGTCGTATAGCGCTTGAGATGCTCGACCGATTCGAAACCTTCGCGCTGCGCCAGCACGATGTCGGACGCGGTCACGTCATGCTGGTAATCGACGAAGGCTTTCCCTTTGCCGGCCACATACCAAAGCGGCGTCAGCGAAAACGCCTCCCTGTCGGCGACCGGCGATGTGCCGGCATTGCCGCCGCGTCCAGCACTCTGCGCTGCCGCAGCACCCGCGGCAAAGCCCTGGCGCAGGCAGTCGCCCAGCCCGAAGGCGCCGTTGGCGGCGCCGACGGCCATCATGCCGGGCGGCGCACCATCCGGCACGAAGGCTGCGATATCGTCCTGCCATTTCGGCCGGCCGCGATGATAGGAGGTCAGCCCGACCGCCGGATTCCAGCCGCCGGACACGGCAAGCCCGTCGGCTTCGACTTCCGCCCGTGCGCCGCCGGTCAGCGCCACCACGATTTTCCGGACCCCGTCCTTGCCGCCTTCGACCCCGCTGACCGAGCCGTTGAGCACGGCAAAGCCGCCCTTGGCGGCAAGCGCTCGATGCGCGGCGGAGACGTCCGGGCGCGCATCGACGACCGCCGCGATCTGCAAACCGGCGCCAAGCGCGGTCTCGACCGTGCGCCAGCCATCCTCATTGTTGGTGAACAGCGCGATCCTCCTGGCAGGGGTAACCGCGTAGCGCGCGACATAGGTCCGCATAGCCGAAGCCATCATCACGCCCGGCGTGTCGTTACCGGCAAAGACGATCGGTCGCTCGATGGCGCCGGCGGCGACGACGCAGCGCTTGGCCACGATCCGCCACAACCGCTGGCGCACCTGGTGCTCGGGCGGCGAGGGCAGGTGGTCGTTGACCCGCTCGATGGCGCCATAGGTGCCGCCATCATAGACGCCGAACAATGTCGTGCGGGTCATGATGCGGACATCGTGCAGTGCGGCGAGTTCGGCCAGCGTGCGCGTAATCCATTCGGCCGCCGGCGCGCCGTCGATCATGCCGCCGTCGGCGAGCAGACGGCCGCCAAGCGCAAAATCTTCCTCGCACAGGATGACGCGGGCGCCGCCGCGCCCGGCCGCCAGTGCCGCAGCCAGCCCGGCCGGGCCGGACCCGGCAATCAGCACGTCGCAATGCGCCCACGCCTTGTCGTAATGGTCGGGATCGGCGACGCCTGCAGCGCGGCCGAGGCCGGCGGCGCGGCGAATCGTTGGCTCGTAGATCGTTTCCCAGAATTTCGCCGGCCACATGAAGGTCTTGTAGTAGAAGCCGGCGACGAAGATCGGCGCGAACAGCTGGTTGACCGCCATCAGGTCGTGGCGCAGCGACGGCCAGCGGTTCTGGCTGGCGGCTTCGAGCCCGTCATAGAGTTCGGCCGTGGTCGCCTTGGTGTTCGGCTCGCGCCGCGCTCCGCTGCGCAGTTCGACCAGCGCGTTGGGCTCCTCCGAACCAGCGGTCAGGATGCCGCGCGGCCGATGGTATTTGAACGAGCGGCCGACCAGCTTGACGCCATTGGCGATCAGCGCCGAGGCCAGCGTGTCGCCTTGGAAGCCGGCAAAGCTCTTGCCGTCGAAGCGGAAGGCCAGCGGCGCGGCGCGATCGATGAGACCGCCTGATACGAGACGATAGGGCTGGCTGGAGGTCACGTTTGCTGGCCCTTAAGCAGGAGCGCCGCGCTGCCCCTCATCACCCTGCCGGGCACTTCTCCCCGTATAGGGACGGGGAGAAGGGGGCTGGCCGCAACCTCGGCGCCTTTCAGGGAACGTCGATGATTGGCGAAACAATCGATGGCGGCGCCCCTCTCCCCGTCTCTATACGGGGAGAGGAGGCCGGCAGGCAGGTGAGGGGCGGCGCTAACCTGGGCAGAATTCATCTTGCAGCCTGCCTTGCACCAACGCCTGCAGCCGGTTCGACCGCCGAAATCTCGTGCGTCAGGGTGTTGCGGGCGACCTTCAGCCAGGCCCGGCAGCCGCCGCCATGGTACCAGTATTCGCTCATCGGCCCGGCGATGTTGTCGCGCAGATAGACGTAGTCGAAGACCTCGTCGTCGGTGGCGCCGGCCGCCGGACGCACCGGCTTGGCGTCGCCCAGATAGGTGAACTCCCCGAGTTCGCGTTCGCCGCAGAAGGGACAGACAATGCGCATGCTTCTTCAGCCAGCCTTTAATGCAGGTTCGGTTGGGCGCCTTGGCCCTTTTCGTCGATCATCGCACCTCGCCGGAAGCGGTCGAGACGAAAGCGGGCAGCCTCCTTGTGCGGCTCGTCGCGCGCCAGCAGATGGGCAAAGACCAGGCCGGAGCCGGGCGTCGCCTTGAAGCCGCCATAGCACCAGCCGGCGTTGAGATAGAGCCCGTTGACCGGTGTTTTGTCGATGATCGGCGAGCCGTCCATCGACATGTCCATGATGCCGCCCCACTGACGCAGCAGCCGTATCCGGCCGATCATCGGCATCAGCGCCATTCCGCCCTCGCACACGTCTTCCATGACAGGCAGATTGCCGCGCTGGGCATAGGAATTGTAACCGTCTATGTCGCCGCCGAAGACCAGGCCGCCCTTGTCGGACTGGCTGACGTAGAAATGCCCGGCGCCGAACGTCATGACGTTGGGGATCAGCGGCTTGATCGCCTCGGAGACGAAGGCCTGCAGCACATGGCTTTCGATCGGCAGCCGCATGCCGGCCATCGCCGCGACGCGCGACGAGGAGCCGGCGACCGCCATGCCGACCTTGGCCGCGCCGATCCTGCCGCGGCTCGTCTCGACGCCGGTCACCTTGCCGCTGCCATCGCGGACAAAACCGGTCACCTCGCAGTTCTGGATGATGTCGACGCCGAGCGCGCTCGCCGCATGCGCATAGCCCCAGACCACGGCGTCGTGCCGCGCCGTGCCGCCGCGCCGCTGCAAAAGCCCGCCCTGCACCGGGAAACGTGCGTTGTCGAAGTTCAGGAACGGCATCATCTTCCTGACCGCCGTCAGATCGAGCAGTTCGGCATCGATGCCGTTGATGCGCATGGTGTTGCCGCGCCGCGCATAGGCATCGCGCTGCGCGTCGGAATGGTAGAGGTTGATGACACCGCGCTGGCTGACCATGGTGTTGTAGTTGAGGTCCTGCTCCATCCGCTCCCACAGCTTCATCGACAGCTCGTAGAAGCCGGTATTGCCGGGCAGCCCGTAATTGGAGCGGATGATGGTTGTGTTGCGGCCGGCATTGCCGGAGCCGATCCAGCCTTTTTCCAGCACGGCGACATTCCTGATGCCGTATTCGCTGGCGAGGAACCATGCCGTCGCCAGGCCATGGCCGCCGCCGCCGATGATCACCACGTCGTAGTGGCTCTTCGGGCTGGCGTCGCGCCAGGTGCGCTGCCAGTTCTTATGGCCGGAAAATGCCGCCCGGGCGAGGGAGAAGATCGAGTATTTCATGAACCTGTTTCGCGCCGGGCGTGCAACAATTCCGGATCAGATGTCGAGCGTGTGGTCGCGCTCCCACTGGGTGAAGTGGGAAGCATAGGAATTCCATTCCTGCTGCTTGAGCTTTAGATAGGCCGACGAGAATTCCTCACCCAGCGCCGCCTTGAGCGATTTGTCGTTGTCAAACTCGCGCAACGCGTCGAGCAGGTTGAGCGGCAGCTTCGGCGCGCCCTCGACCGTATGGCCGAACTGGTACATGTCGATATCGTAGCGCCGGCCGGGGTCGGCCTTCGAGCGGACGCCGTCAAGGCCGGCGGCGATGATCACCGCCTGCAGCAGATACGGGTTTGCCGCGCCGTCCGGCAGGCGCAGCTCGAAGCGGCCGGGGCCGGGCACGCGCACCATGTGGGTGCGGTTGTTGCCGGTCCAGGTCACCGTGTTCGGCGCCCAGGTGGCGCCGGAGATGGTGCGCGGTGCGTTGATGCGCTTGTAGGAATTGACCGTCGGGTTGGTGATGGCGGCAAGCGCGGACGCATGTTTCATAATGCCGCCGAGGAAATTCCTGCCCTTGGCCGACAGGCCGAGCTCCATCGCATTGTCGGCAAAGACATTGGTCTTGCCGTCTTTGTCCCACACCGAGATATGCGCATGGCAGCCATTGCCGGTCAGGCCCTGGAAGGGTTTAGGCATGAAGGTTGCGCGCAGGCCGTGCTTTTCGGCGACCGATTTCACCATGAATTTGAAGAAGGAATGCTTGTCGGCGGTCGCCAGCGCATCGTCGAAGGCCCAGTTCATCTCGAACTGGCCGTTGGCGTCCTCGTGGTCGTTCTGGTAGGCGCCCCAGCCGAGCGCCAGCATGTGGTCGCAGATCTCGGCGATCACGTCGTAGCGGCGCATCACCGCCTGCTGGTCGTAGCAGGGCTTGGACGCCGTGTCATATTCGTCGGAAATCGTCTTGCCATCCGGCGAGATCAGGAAGAATTCGGCCTCGACGCCGGTCTTGATGTGCATGCCGTCGCCAGCAGCCTCCGCGATCAACCGCTTCAGCGTGTTGCGCGGCGCCTGCTCGACCGATTTGTCGTCCATGATGCAGTTGGCGGCGACCCAGGCGACCTCCGGCTTCCAAGGCAACTGGATCACCGAGGCCGGATCCGGCACCGCCAGCATGTCGGGATGCGCCGGCGTCAGATCGAGCCAGGTGGCAAAGCCGGCAAAGCCGGCACCGTCCCGCTGCATGTCGGCGATCGCCTGCGCCGGCACCAGCTTGGCGCGTTGTCCACCGAACAGGTCGGTGTAGGATATCATGAAATATTTGACGCCCTTTTCCTTGGCGAAGGCGGCGAGATCGTTCCCCATTATAGTTCCTCGCTTACTGGCATTTGGTTTGTCTTAGAAGCCGTTCTTGCCCGGTATCCAGTTGGTGCCGGCCAGCGGCACGCCGGCCATGGCGGCGGCTTCGATCGTCAAGGCCACAAGATCCTCGGGCTCGAGATTGTGCAGGCTGTTTTTGCCGCAGGCGCGGGCGATTGTCTGAGCCTCAAGTGTCATCACCTTAAGATAATTCGCCAGCCGTCGGCCGGCCGCGATCGGATCGACCCGTTTCATTAGCTCGGGATCCTGCGTGGTGATGCCGGCCGGGTCGCGACCCTCATGCCAGTCGTCATAGGCGCCGGCGGTGGTGCCGAGCTCGTTGTATTCCGCCTCCCAGCGCGGGTCGTTGTCGCCGAGCGCGACAAGCGCTGCCGTGCCGATCGACACCGCATCGACGCCGAGCGCCAGCGCCTTGGCGACGTCGGCGCCGTTGCGGATACCGCCGGAGACGATCAGCTGCACCTTGCGGTGCATGCCGAGGTCCTGCAGCGCCTGCACGGCCGGCCTGATGCAGGCAAGCGTAGGCTGGCCGACATTTTCAATGAACACTTCCTGGGTCGCCGCAGTGCCGCCCTGCATGCCGTCGACGACGACGACATCGGCGCCCGATTTCACCGCAAGCGCGGTGTCGTAATAGGGCCGCGCGCCGCCGACCTTGACGTAGATCGGCTTTTCCCAGTCGGTGATCTCGCGCAGTTCGAGGATCTTGATCTCGAGGTCGTCCGGCCCGGTCCAGTCGGGGTGGCGCGAGGCCGAGCGCTGGTCGATGCCTTTCGGCAGCGTGCGCATTTCGGCGACACGGTCGGAGATCTTCTGGCCGAGCAGCATGCCGCCGCCGCCTGGCTTGGCGCCCTGGCCGACGACCACTTCGATCGCGTCGGCGCGGCGCAGGTCGCGCGGGTTCATGCCGTAGCGTGACGGCAGATACTGGTAGACCAGCGTCTTCGAATGGCCGCGCTCTTCCTCGGTCATGCCGCCGTCGCCGGTCGTCGTCGAGGTGCCGGACAGCGTCGCGCCGCGGCCAAGCGCTTCCTTCGCCGGGCCGGACAGCGAGCCGAAGCTCATGCCGGCAATAGTGATCGGGATTTTCAGTTCGATCGGTTTTTTCGCATAGCGCGAGCCGAGCACGACGCTGGTGTCGCAGCGCTCGCGATAGCCTTCGAGCGGGTAGCGCGAGATCGAGGCACCGAGGAACAGAAGGTCGTCGAAATGCGGCAGCTTGCGCTTAGCGCCGGCGCCGCGGATGTCATAGATGCCGGTCGCCGCGGCGCGGCGGATCTCGGAAAGCGTGTAGTCGTCGAAGGTCGCGGATTTGCGCGGCGTCGTCGGCGGGTTGCGATAGGTCATTGAGCCTCAATACGCGTCGGCGTTGTCGATATTGAAATTGTAGAGGGTACGAGCCGAGCCATAACGCTTGAACTCCGCCGCCTTGACGCCGGTCACACCGGCGCGGTCGAGCAAGCCTTGCAGCAATTCGAGATGCTCGGGCCGCATCTCCTTGGCGATGCAGTCGGCGCCGAGGCTTTCGACCTTGCCGCGCACGAAAAGCCGCGCCTCGTAGATGGAATCGCCGAGCGCATCGCCGGCGTCGCCCAGCACCACGAGGTTGCCGGACTGCGCCATGAAGGCCGACATGTGGCCGATATTACCATGGACGACGATGTCGATGCCTTTCATCGAGATGCCGCAGCGCGACGACGCGTTGCCTTCGATGACGAGCAACCCGCCCCGGCCGGTGGCGCCGGCATACTGGCTGGCATCGCCTTTGACGACGATCTGGCCGGACATCATGTTCTCGCCGACGCCGGGCCCGGCCGAGCCATGCACGGTGATGGTGCCGCCGTCGTTCATGCCGCCGCAATAATAGCCGACGCTGCCGCGCACATCGATGGCGACCGGCTGGTCGACGCCGACGGCGACCGAATGGCTGCCTCGCGGGTGGAGCACCTCCCAGGCGGTCTCGTTCGAACCGGGCGCCAGATCGTGCAGCGCTTGGTTGAGCTCGCGCAGCGACATTTCGGCCAGATCGAAGACCCGTGATGCATGGCCCGGCTCGCGAGCCGCCTTGGAGAGGTTAATTGCCGGCATTGGTTCAATGCTCCCAAAAATAGACGGTTGCGGGCTCGGGTTCCCAGACCTTCGCATTGTCTATGCCGGGCAGTTTGGTGAGCGCACGATATTCCGAGCCGAAGGCGACATACTGGTCGGTTTCGGCCATTACGGCGGGCTTGCAGGCGATCGGGTCGCGCACCACGCCGAAGCCGTTCTTGGTGCCGACGACGAAGGTGAAAAACCCGTCGAGATCACTCAGCGTGCCTTCCAGCGCCTCGCCGAGGTTCTTGCCATGCGCCATCTGCGAGGAGAGATAGGCGGCAGCGACCTCGGTGTCGTTCTCGGTCTCGAATGTCATGCCTTCGCGGATCAGCTCGCGGCGGACATTGTTGTGGTTGGACAGCGAGCCATTATGGACCAGGCACTGGTCGGCGCCGGTCGAGAACGGATGCGCGCCCATCGTCGTCACCGCCGATTCGGTCGCCATGCGGGTATGGCCGATGCCGTGCGTGCCGGTCATCTCGCGGACGCCGAAACGGTCGACGACCGCTTCGGGCAAGCCGACTTCCTTGTAGATTTCGACGACGTCGCCGGCGCCCATGATGCGGATGTCGGGGCGCAGCGCCTGGATCGTCTCGCGTGCTTCGTCGATCTTGGCAGGCGTCGTCCGGACCACGGCATGCGTCGACTTCGCAGCAATGCTCACCGGCGCGCCGATTGCCTTGGCGAGTTCGGCGTCGAGGCTGCGGAAATCGCGCTCCGGCTTGGCCGACTGGATGGTGATCTTGGCTTCATTGGAGGGCGCGCCATAGATGGCGATGCCGGCGCTGTCGGGACCGCGATCGCTGAGCGAGATCAGCATCTCCGACAGCATCGCGCCAAGCTGGGGCTCGAGCGACTTGTCCTTCAAAAACAGTCCGACGATTCCGCACATGTCAGCCTCCGCGAGTTTGTTCCCTCCGAGATGTATCGAATGAGTCCCGGGAATTCAATTGGTATGAAAAAAATTTTCCTGTCGTTATATATCGGCTGAGGCGCCGCCGGCCGCACTATCGCTGCGCTGGCCGCCATTGTGAACCCATTTGGCATAGCGGATGCGGGCGATCTTGTAGGCATCCAGGATCGACAGGGCATAGATCAGGAAGCCGCCGGCATGGCGTCCGACGAAGCTGGCGTCGGGCGGCGCGATCTTGGCGGTGACCCAGGCGAGGATCACCATGAAGAACAGGAATTGTAGGCCGCGCACCGGCACGCCGAGCACGACATGCCCGCTCGCCGGCAAAACGATCGCAGCGCCCAGAACCAGATAGGGGCTCGGTGGTGCGGGGGAGGTGGTGATCTGGCTGGTCATGCCGCTTGCCGTTCGCTTTGATTGATGGCATCGCGCAGCGCCGAAGCCGACGACAGCAGCCTCTCGATCAGCACCGGATCGAGCCTGACCGTGCCGAATTCGGCTTGCCGGAATACGCCGTAGCGCGCCCGCTCGGCCTCGGCCAGCAGCCAGACGATGCGCACGCCGTTCGGCGTGATCAGCAATTCCTTGGCGCGCTCCTCGGCAAAGACATCGAGGTGGCCGGCGATGATGGCTTCGGGGAAGCGCACGCCCTTGCGGTCGCTCCGCAGCACCGCCTCGGCCGGAAACCCCGCCGCCTTCGGCAGCGGGTGGACGAGATGATCGAAATTGGAAAAAGTCGTCGGCGATCCCGGCCGCATCATCATATCGAAAGTGCCTGGTATCGCGACCTTTTCGGTGATCGAAACGCTAAGCCAGCGCGCCGGCAGCTTCCTGATCGCCAGCGTGTCGACGATGGTCCGCACCTGCACCCGCCGGCCGTTCCACGAGCCGGCGAAGGTGACGACGCCGGCAGTGCCGTCCGAGACGTTGGCCGCGTCGGGGACGACGACGCGGACGCCGGCTTCGTCGGCGGCAAGCCCGGTCGAAGCCTTGGCGCGGCTGGCCCGCGCAAGCCAGGCTATATGGAGGACGAGAGCCAGGGCAACCGCCCCGGCGAGCAATGCTGAGATCACCTAACGCACCTCGTCACGCAAATGCCCGCCCAGACCGGGCGCGCCGTCAGTAGCCCTGCGGCTTCGGCCACGGCATGGTGAACTGGGCGCCACGGCGCACGAATTTGTAGCGGTAGAAGTGGAACCACAGCGAGATCAGGAAGTAGAAGGCGACCATGGCGATCAGCTGCGAGCCGAAGCCGAGGAAGATCGCAAAGAAGGTGACGACGCAAAGGCAGAACAAGACGATCGCCGGCAGCGGATGGAACGGATGGGTGTAGCCGCGGCGGATCGAGCCGAGCGGCCACTTTTTCCTGAACATGATGATGTTGATGCTCATGAAAGTGTATTGCAGCACGCCCGACAGGATCGAGAAGGTGATCGCCTGGTTGAGGTCGGCGATGAAGGCGAAGGCGAGCGCGATCGGCAGCAGAAACAGGATCGAGCGATAGGGCGTGCGGTATTTCGGATGCACCGCCGAGAACCAGGTCGGCAGATAGCGGTCGCGGCCGAGCGAAAACCAGGCGCGCGCGGCGTCGTTGATGCAGCCATTGGCGGAGGCGAGCGCGGCAAGCAGCGTCGCGATGAACAACAGGTTCTCCAGCAGCGCACTGCCGGTCAGTTTGCCTGCATCCCACAGCGGATAATAGGTGATGCCGAGATATTCCCAGGGCATCATCGAGGCGCAGACATACCAGGTCATGGCGGCGGCGATCAGAAGCGTGATCATACCGGCCATCGTGCCGTAGGGCAGCGAGCGCGCCGGCGAGCGCACTTCCTCGGCGGCCTGCGTGGTGCCCTCGATGCCGAGATAATACCAGATGCCGAACTGGAAGGCGGCGATGACGCCGATCCAGCCGTAGGGCAGGGCGTTGCCCGGGGTCACCAACTCGTTGAGCTTGAGCACGGCGCCTTGCGTCCACGGGCTGACCGAGAAGAACAGGATGACGATCGAGACATAGGCGATGGCGGTGATGACGAAGTTGACGTTGAGCGTCATCAGCACGCCGCGATAGTTCAGCCATGCCAGCACGACGATTGTCGCGGCGATGAAGGAATTGTGGTTGAGGCCCTCGACGCCGGCCTTGGCGACGATGGTGTCGCCGAGCAGGATCGCGTCCGACACTTCGAGCATGGTGTAGGCAAAGACCAGGAACAGCGCGACGTTGAAGGCCATCAGCGGCCCGACAATGTGCTTGGCCTGCGCATATTGGCCGCCGGCGGCGGCAACCGTCGAGGTAACTTCGGAATCGATCATCGCGACCGAGGTGTAGAGCAGGCCGACGATCCAGCAGACGATCAGCGCCGCCAGCGCGCCGCCCTTGTCCGCCGCGAAATTCCAGCCGGTGAATTCGCCGACCAGAACGATGCCGACGCCGAGCGCCCATACATGGGCGGGGCCAAGCACCCTGAGCAGTGAAACCCTGTCGCCCTGCACTTGCACCGCTGGTTCAGCCGTGATCGTCATCGCTCAATCCCCCACTCAGATCCGGTGTTTTTCGGACACGGCTTCAAGTTCGCCTTCCCTGGACGAGGTCAGCATCTCTTCGGAATAGGTCGTGTCGATCTTGAACCAGTCGTAGAGCATCCACAGCGCGAGCACGATCGAGATGCCCCAGCATGCGTAAGAGAGTGCCACCCACATGACGATGCTTCCTATCTATTTGTCGCCGAACTTTTCGTCGATGACGTCGCGGTATTCGCGGTCCGATGCGCGGAACAGAAAGATGAAATAGCCGATCAGCACCGCCGCCATGATGATCAGCGTCGGCCAGTCGATGATGTAGTGGAACCGGTTCTGGATGATGTCGTGCGCGGTTTCCGGCGTGTAGCCGAGCTTTTCCCAGATCGAGGCCATGGTCGGGTTCTGGCCGAGCGCTTCCCACGTCTTGGCGTCGAGCGCGTCGATGGATTTTGCCGCCCCTGCCAGACCTAGTTTCAGCGGCAGCCACAGCGCAACGAAAATCGCGACCACGACGACGGCGATATCGAAAACCTGTCCGGCCTTGCTCTGTTCGGGCGGTGTATAGCGGGCCATGCGTCTCCCCCTCAGGACTTGCGGTTGCGGTAGGCGTCGGCGTTCTTGATGTCGAGGCCGTAGATGAAGTCCTTGTCTTCCTTGTAGTGGTTGACCATCGCCAGGATGGCGGCCGTGTTGAAGATCAGCACCGCGGCGGCGGCGACCGCGACGACGAGCTTGATGCCGGCGTCGGGGACGTATGGCCATGTCATGAACAGGACAAAGAGGATCGTCGCCCACAGGCAGACGATCAGGAGCACGGATCCACGCACGTCGGAACGGTACAACGCTTCCACGCGCTGTTGCAGGTCGGACATCGGCTTTCCCCTTTTTCAACGCCGGTCCAGATTGGCCGGTCATTGCCCTCTTTCAAGAGAGTGAAATTTTTTTCATAAAATCCGGCCGAATTGTGGAATTGTCAAGACGATTTTACGCGACGTTAACCGTTTGTTTGGGCGCGCCGGATTTGCCTGACAATGAAATTATTTGCTTACGGGTATTGCAGGCTCCCGGCGTTTGCGATCAATATTCAAGCCAACGCTCCCGCCTGTGTGCAGGGAGCAGGGGAAAGCAAAAAAGTTTCTTTCGAACGGAGGACAGCGGATGACGGCATCCTGGAGATTTTCGACGCTTGCGGACCGCCATCGCGCGCTCGGCTCGAAGCTCGAGGACTGGAGCGGCATGGGCACCGCCTGGACCTACGACAAGGACGCCGACGAAGAGTATATCGCCATCCGCACCAAGGCCGGCCTGATGGACGTGTCCGGCTTGAAGAAGGTCCACATCACCGGGCCGCACGCCTCGCACCTGATCGACCTGGCGACGACGCGCGACGTCGAAAAGATCTATCCCGGCAAGTCGGCCTATGCCTGCATGCTCAACGAGGCCGGCAAGTTCACCGACGACTGCATCCTCTACCGCACCGGCCCGAATTCCTGGATGGTCGTGCATGGCTCGGGCACCGGCCATGAAGAGTTGCAGCGCGCTTCCGTCGGTCGCGACGTGTCGCTGCGCTTCGACGACAATCTGCACGATCTTTCGCTGCAAGGCCCGACCGCCGTCGATTATCTGGCAAAGCATGTGCCCGGCATTCGCGACCTCAATTATTTCCACCACATGCAGACCCAGTTGTTCGGCTTTCCGGTGATGATCTCGCGCACCGGCTACACCGGCGAGCGCGGCTACGAGATCTTCTGCCGTGGCCAGGACGCCGGAACGATCTGGGACAGGATCCTCGACGAGGGCAAGAGTGCCGGCATCATCCCGTGCCGCTTCACCACGCTCGACATGCTGCGCGTCGAGAGCTACCTGCTGTTTTACCCCTACGACAATTCGCAGAAATACCCGTTCGAGAACGAAGGCCCCGGCGACACACTGTGGGAGCTTGGTCTCGACTTCACCGTCAGCCCCGGCAAGACGGGCTTTCGCGGTGCCGAGGAGCACTACCGCCTCAAGGGCAAGGAGCGCTTCAAGATCTTCGGCGTGCTGCTCGAAGGCAAGGAGCCGGCCGACGAGGGCGCGCCGGTCTATCGCGACGGCAAAAAGGTCGGCGTGGTGACCTGCGCCATGTATTCGCCGCTGGTCAAAAAATCGATGGGCATTGCCCGACTCGACGTCGACTGCGCGGTGCAGGGCACCAGGCTCGAGATCCGCAACAAGAGCGGCACCATCAGCGCAACCGCCGAGCCGCTTCCTTTCGATGATCCGAAGAAGACCAAGCGCACGGCGAAAGGCTGAGGCATACTGCGGGTATGGCAGCGAAAAGCATCATCAGTCGCCCGGTCTATGGGACCCTGTCTCCGCAGCCTGGCAAGCATCATCTTTTCATAGCGGATGCAGAGGGAGCGCTGGCGATTGCCGATCTGGCCGCCAAGGCACCGGCGGATTTCTTCGGTGGCGCCCACATCATCTTCATTCCCGGCCGCGACGGCAAATACGCCGATGCGCTCGAAGCCCTGAAGCCGGCACAGTTCTACCTCGGCCATTCCTTTGCCAGCGCCCTGCCGCGGCTGAAGCAGACGCTGGCCAACGCGCATATGGGACTCAGGCTCTATCTTGCCGGCACCGAGGGGCTGATCGGCCAGGCCATGCAGGCGGCGCTGGAAGCCGGCATCGACCACACCTCGGTTCAGACCGAGCATCGCGGCTCGCTGGCGCGCCGCATGCAGTGCGTCCACTGCAAGGGCATCACCGAGAACGTGACGACGCAGCCGGCAACCTGTTCGCATTGCGGCCTCTTGCTTCTGGTGCGCGATCACTATTCGCGGCGCCTCGCCGCCTTCCAGGGCGTCTGCATCAACGCCGAGGACCGCAGCGAAATTCCTCCGATCGAGGAGGTCTTTCGATGAGCACCGGCACCACCAAACTCGATGTCGTCGTCAGCGATGTCGTCCCGGTCAACGAGCTGGTGACGCGCTTTCATTTCCGCCGGCGCGACGGCGAGCTTTTGCCGACCTTCTCCGGCGGCGCCCATGTCGTCGTCGAGATGCGCGATGGCGAACGCACCAGGCTCAATCCCTATTCGCTAATGGGCTCGCCGCTCGACACCAGCGAATACACCATCTCGGTGCGCCGCGACGACGCCGGCCGCGGCGGCTCGCTGTTCATGCACAGGCAGGTCAGGCCGGGCACGGAGATGGTGGTCAGCTACCCCGTCAACCTGTTCTCGCTCGATCTGCGCGCCAGGAAGCATCTGATGCTGGCCGGTGGCATCGGCATCACCCCGTTCATGGCGCAGACCGCGCAGCTGGCGGCGGAAGGCGGCAATTTTGAATTGCACTACACCTGCCGCACCGCCTCGCTCGGCACCTATGCCGACCTGCTGAGAGAGCGCTACGATCGCCGGGTCAGGCTCTATCACGATGACCGCGACGAGCGCGTCGATCTCGACCGGCTGCTGTCGTCGCAGCCGCTCGGCACGCATCTCTATGTCTGCGGCCCGTCCGGCATGATCGACTGGGTGCGCGATCGCGCGGCTGCCTTAGGCTGGCCTGCCGAGACCGTGCATTTCGAGCATTTCGCGGCACCGCAGCCCGGCGCGCCCTTCGACGTGACGCTGGCGCTCAGCGGCAAGATCATCCGTGTCGACGAGCAGCAGAGCCTGCTCGAGGCGATCGAGGCGGCCGGGGTCGATCCGCCCTATCTCTGCCGCGGCGGCGTCTGCGGCCAGTGCGAGACCAACGTCATTTCGCATGACGGCAAATTCATCCACAACGACCACTGGCTGAGCGAGGAAGACCACCGTTCGGGCTGCAAGATCATGCCCTGCGTCTCGCGCTTCGAGGGCAGGTCGCTGGTGCTGGAAAGATAGGAGGCGAGCTTGGGCATCACCTTTCGTAAGGAAACCTTCCGCGACGACTTCACGTTCAGGAACAGCCCCGAGCACATCAGGCGGTTCCCGTTCCCGTTCCATGAAGACAGCTACATGTATGCCGTCAACATCGAGCCGCATGTCGTCGGGCCGAAGGGCAGCGTGCTGGACAATTTGATCGACGTCGACGAGCACTATGTCGCCGAGATGCAGGACCGCGCTTTGGTGCTGGCCGAGGATCCGCTGCGCTGCCAGTCGCTGCCGCACATGACGCTGGCCGGCTGGGATCTGCTCGAGCTTTTGATGGAGCAGCAGGCGCTGGGCTATCCCGAGCATTTCACGCTGACGCGCCATGGCGACCGCTGGCGCTGGATCAACCGGCCGCTCGGCATCGACGACAGCTTCACATTCGGCGACGTCTCGACGCTGCCCTATGGGCCGATGGAATACATCACCCGCCAGAGCCAGGGCGATTTCTGCATTCTCGACCAGCGCGACGGCAATCTGTGGATGGATGCCGGCATGGTCACCACCCAGGCCGACTGGTCGCTCGATTTCGACATCGGCATGAACTTCTTCGAATGGCACGCGCCGGTGCCGCTGGCGCATGAGAAGGGCATCTTCGTCCGGGCGCTGAAATTCCTCACCAACATCCAGCAGGGCAAGCCGGCGCGCCGGCTGAACTGGACGATGACAATCAATCCTCGCCTCGATACCAGCCCGGAAAATTATCACAAATGGGGTCCGGACCGGACCACGGTGACGCCCAAAAACGTCGGCGACAAGGTCCATCTGCGCGTCGAGCTGCAGAGCTTCTGGCGGCTGCCGCGCTCGAATGCGATCGTCTTCCCGATCCGCTGCTACCTGATCAAGATGGACGAGCTGGTGACGCAGCCGAAATGGGCAAGGCGCCTGCACCGCGTCATCCGCGACCTTCCCGACGAACTCGCCAACTACAAAGGCCTGACGCGCTACCGCGCGACGCTGGTCGAATGGCTGTCGAAGCTGGATGACGGCAGTGCGACATCGCCGGGGTTCGGGCCGGATTGAGGTTCTGTTTGCGAGGTTCGCGCTGCCCGTCAAGCTGCCAATCTCCCCCCAAGGGGGGGAGATGCCCGGCAGGGCAGAGGGGGGCGCCGTAGAGCGCCGGCCTTTAGCCCCCTTGCGACCAATCGAGGACGAGCTTGCCCTGCAGTTCAACGTAGCAGCGCGTGGAGGTTACGGCATGGATCCTAGGGTCTCCGCTACGTCGCTTCGCTCCTGCTCCGCCCTAGGATGACGAAGTGAGGGACGCTTCAGCTAACCTCGAAACTTGCGAATTGCCGTCGGCCACCACCCTCTAAGCCGCGATGCAACTGCCAATGTCCGACATCCGCGATTAGCCTTGGACCCCACGCCTTCGTCATCCTAGGGCGAAGCAGGAGCGAAGCGACGTAGCGGAGACCCTAGGATCCATGCCGTTACCGTGGCCGTGGAGTGCAGCGATCCAGGATTGCTTGCGCGCCCTCATCTCCGGCTCACCCCGCGCTGCTCTGCGGATAACAGATGATCGACAAATACCGCATCGGCAGGACGCTCAGCACTTCCGGTCCGTGCGGCGCATCGGCGTCGAAGAACAGGCTGTCGCCAGGCCTCATCGGGTAGAGATTGCTGCCGTGCCGGTAAACCACCTCGCCCTCGAGCATATAGAGGAATTCCATGCCTTCATGCTGGAAGGTCGGGAACACGTCGGAATCCTCGGTCAGCGTGATCAGATAGGGTTCGACGACGACGCCGCTGGTGTTGGAGCCGATATGGCCGAGCAGATTGTACTGGTGGCCGGCGCGCGTGCCGCGGCGTTCGACGTCGAGGCCTTCGCCGGCCTTGACGAAGACGGCACTGCGCTCTTCCTCGAAGCGGCGGAAGAAGGCGGTGACGGGAACGCCGAGCGCCCGCGACAGCGCCTGCAACGTGGTCAGCGATGGCGAGGTGATGCCGTTCTCGATCTTCGACAGCATGCCAAGCGAAATGTCGGTGGCGGCAGCCAGATCGGCGACGGTGATGCCGAGCTTCTTGCGGAAGGCCCGCACCTCGCGGCCGATCGCGACCTCCAGGACTTTTTCGCGGGTGTCGCGAATGGCGTGCGGGTTCTGGGTGAGCGGCGCGCGTATCTTGCGCGGATCGATTGCAGCGACCGACGGCTTGGCCTTGGCGGCGACGACGGCCGCAGCGGGCTTTAGACTGGATGCTTTTTTCGCCATGTTGCCACCCCGGACCTTGCCGATTCATTTCACTCACGGTGAACATATTCGGTGCCGATACAGAAGCGCAACTGCCACGGCAAGCCACCCGTGTCGAATTGCGCAATGTCTGGATTTCGCCCGAGCTACTGCGTCGCTTGGAAATCCAGCTGGGCGAAACGCGGTTTCGCGACAAGCCCTGTTGACAGCATCGAAGGGGCAATTACTGTCCTGTCAGTGAAATTTGTTTCGTTAGGGAAATGAGATCGGGAGGCCCGCAATGAAAGATCGTGTTGCCGTCATCGGAGCCGGGCCGTCCGGCATGGCTCAGCTCAGGGCCTTCAAGTCGGCTGCCGACAAGGGCGCCGACATTCCCGAGATCGTCTGCTTCGAAAAGCAGTCCGACTGGGGCGGCCTGTGGAACTACACCTGGCGCACCGGCCTCGACGAGCACGGCGACCCGGTGCACGGCTCGATGTACCGTTACCTCTGGTCGAACGGCCCGAAGGAATGCCTCGAATTCGCCGACTACACCTTCGAGGAGCATTTCGGCCGGCCGATCGGCTCCTATCCGCCGCGCGCCGTGCTGTGGGACTACATCAAGGGCCGCGTCGAAAAATCCGGCGTTCGCCAATGGGTGCGCTTCAACAGCCCGGTGCGCATGGTCACCTTCTCCGAAACGACAAAAAAATTCACCGTCACCGCGCATGACCGCACCAGCGACGTCACCTACTCGGAAGAGTTCGACCATGTCGTCGTCGCCTCGGGCCATTTCTCCGTGCCCAACGTTCCCTATTTCGAGGGCTTTTCGACCTTCAACGGCCGTATCCTGCACAGCCACGATTTCCGCGACGCCATGGAATTCAAGGGCAAGGACATTTTGATAATCGGCCGCTCCTATTCAGCCGAGGACATCGGCTCGCAATGCTACAAATACGGCGCCAGATCGATCACCTCCAGCTACCGCTCGAAGCCGATGGGCTTCAAATGGCCGGAGAACTGGAAGGAAGTGCCGCTTCTGCAGAAGGTCGTCGGCAAGACGGCGCATTTCAAGGACGGCAGCACCAAAGACGTCGACGCCATCATCCTGTGCACCGGCTACCTCCATTCCTTCCCGTTCCTCACCGAGGATTTGAAGCTGAAGACCGCCAACCGCATGTGGCCGGACGGGCTCTACGAGGGCGTCGTCTGGGAGAAAAACCCGAAGCTGTCCTATATCGGCATGCAGGACCAGTTCTACACCTTCAACATGTTCGACGCGCAGGCCTGGTTCGCCCGCGACGTCATCATGGGCCGCATCAATCTGCCCTCGGCCGAAGCCATGGCCGAGCACGGCCGGAAATGGCGGGCACGCGAGGAAACGCTTGAAGACGCCGAGCAGATGATCTGGTTCCAGGGCGACTACACCAGGGAGCTGATGGAGCAGACCGACTATCCCGGCTTCGATGTCGAGGCTGTCAATCAGACCTTCATGGAGTGGGAGCACCACAAGGCGCAAGACATTATGGGCTTCCGCGACCATGCCTACCGCTCGCTGATGACCGGCACGATGGCGCCGCTGCATCATACGCCCTGGCTGCAGGCGATGGACGATTCGATGGAAAGCTATCTCGAGATGAAGGGCGTGGCGGCGGAGTAGCAGTCCGAACGGCGATTGACTTGCCTCAGACAACTTCCCGCGCCGGGTCGGCCGCCAGCGCCAGGGAATTTGCGACGTGCTCGAGGTGCTCCTCGTCCAGAATGCTGGTCGCGACTCGGACAGCGTTCGTTTTTCCGGTCGAAAACTTCGCCCCGGCATGGACCGCGATGCCGTGGGCGGCCAGCGTGACCATCGCGTAAGGTTCCGAAGCAACCGGAATGAGGACGCTGAGACCGTGTCCGGCGTTGATATCGACATTGCGTTTGGCCAGTTCGCCGGCGAGCCGTTCGCGACGGCCGCGGTATACCTCCTTCGCCTGCTCCACCAGGGCGGCCGTGGCCGGGTCGTGCAGCAGCCAGGCGGTGGCGGCCTGCAGGATGCGGCTGGTCCATCCCGAGCTGAAGCTGCGGTAGGACTGGATCTGCTCGACGATCGTCGCCGATCCGGACAGCACGGCGAGCCGCAAATCCGGGCCGTGGGTCTTGGAATAAGACAGGATATGGACGACGCGATCGGGAAAACGCCGGCCAAGCGAAATGCGCGGCGCCGAGGCAATATCGCCGACGCCGTCATCTTCGACAATCAGCACGTCGGTGCCGGCGAGCAGGTCGCCGATGACTTCCAGCCGCGCCGACGACATGCAGGCGCCGGTCACCGAATGGACGCGCGGCTGGAACAGGAACGCGACGGGCCGCTGCCGCAGAGCGTTGGCAAGTGCATCCGGCAAGGGACCGTCGCTGTCGCAGTCTACCGGGATGATCGGCACATCGAGATCCTCGAGGATGTCGAGCAGGCGAAGCGCCGTCGGGTGTGGCCACCGGCGCTCCCGGCGGGACCAGCGCATGCAGCAAGGTGTAGATGGCGTTGTAACCGCCATTGGTGGCCAGGAACGCGCCGGGATCGTACGGCCATGACGGGCGCACTGCCGCCTCCAGCTCGGGCAGGATGCGCACCCGCTCGTAGCTGTTGAGCTTTTCGGCGCGCGCACCATGCGCCAGCGCGATGTCGAGCGGCGCCAAGAGCATCACATCGGGCTCCGCGATCGCCAGGTTCAGAACATCCTGTCCGTAATTGCCACCGCTCATGTGGCGCTCGGGCCGGGCGGCAAAGCGGTTGCCCATGATCCAGGTGCCGTTGCGTCCGCGGCCGCCGATGATCTTGTAGCGCCGCAACTCGCTCCACGCCTGCGAGACCGTCGCCGGGCTGACGCCAAGCACATAGGCCAGATCGCGCACCGGCGGAAGCTTTGCGCCGACAGGCAGCGCGCCGCTTCTGATCAGCGCACTGGTCTCGCGTGCGATGCCGCGCATCGTGCGGTCGCCAAGGCGCTCGGCGAACCATCCTGCATCGAAATCCATCGGCACCCGCAACCGTTAAAGCTAATGTTCAATAACATAATAACATTTGATCGGCCAAAAATAAACATTTACCAATCGCCGGTCAAACATAGTCTTGAAGTTCATGCCGATGCCCGTCTCCATCACTATAGCCACCCGCGATTGGGACTATCTCACCCCTTTGGTGCTGGGTGACGTCACTTCGAGCCGCTTGTCGGTGAAGGTTGACCGCGTCGCCACGCTCATTCCGGATCTCGGCACCGATCCGAACTACGATGCGGCGGAGGTCTCATTCAGCCGTTATGTGTCGGCCATGGCTTCCGGCAGGGATACGGTGGTTGGAATACCGTGCTTCATCATGCGCGGCTTTCGCCATCGCTGCATCATAACGGTCGAGGCCAGCCCGCTGGAACGGCTTTCCGACCTTGCCGGCAAACGCATCGGCGTGACCGGCTGGCGCGATTCCGGCAACACATGGACGCGCGCGGCACTTCGCCGGGCAGGCGTCGGCGTCGAGGATGCCTATTGGTTCGCCGGCAGGCTGACATCGGAGCACCCGATCGCCGACCGCCTCGACGGATTCGGCAGGCCGGGGCGCATCGAAGCAGCACCAGGTGAGCGCCCGATGATGGAGCTGCTGTCGCAAGGCGAGCTCGACGCCGTTTTCACGCCCTTCATGCCGGACGGCTTTTTCGGCCCGGCTTCCGGCTTCCGGCAAGTGCTGCGCGATTTTCGCGCGGCCGAACGCGCCTATTTCGCCGACGCCGGTTATGTCCCGGGCATGCATGTGGTCGCCGTCAAGGCGGCAGTGGCCAGGGAGCACCCCTGGCTGCCGCAGGAACTCGCCAGGCTGATCGACGAAAGCCAGCGCGTCTGGACGGGAAAGCGCCGAAAATATGCCGATACCTCGCCCTGGATCCTCGAGGAGCTGCTTCATGCGGGGCGCGACCTGCCTGCCTCCTGGAACGCCAGCGGCCTGCCGGCCAACCGGCGCATGATCGAGGATTTCGTCACCGAGCTCCATGCCCAGGGCATTCTGGCGGAACCGATTTCCGCCGAAGCCTTGTTTCCTTTCGAGGCCAGATCGCGGGCCACCGCAGCCTGACAACGTACAACGAAGAACACGAAGGAGAATGCCACCAATCAGCTTCATATTCGCCTCGCTCGTCACCATGCTGGCGCAGGCCAGCTTTGCCCAGGATATCCAGAAGCAATCGGTGAACGAGGATTTGCGGGCCCGGCTGCCGGAAGAGATCCGCACGGCGGGAAAGATCACAGCCGTCAACAACGGCTCGTTCCCGCCCTATGAGATCGTCACCGGCACCGAACTGTCGGGGGCGACCAGGGACATTTCCGACGCCATCGGCCAGCTGCTCGGTGTCGAGATCGATCATGCCTCGGTCGCCGGCCTGCCGGCTTTGCTGAGCGGCATCAATGCCGGCCGTTATCAGTTCGCGATGGGGCCTGTCGGCGACTATCCCGACCGGCAGAAATCCAACGACTTCATCGATTGGGTGCGCGAATACGTCGTCTTCGCCGTCGAGAAGGGCAACCCGCAAGGCATCACCTCGCTCGACACCGCGTGCGGCAAGCGCATCGCCGTCATGTCGGGTGGCTCGGCCGAGAAGGTCATCAAGCAGCAGGCGCAGAAATGCACCGAAGGCGACAAGCCGGCCGTCGAGGTGCAATCCTTCACCGACCAGCCGAGCTCGATACTGGCCGTCCGGTCGAAACGCTCCGACGCATTCTTCTCCTCGCAGGCGCCGCTGACCTATTTCGTCGAGCAGGCGAAGGGCCAGCTGGAACTCGCCGGGGTCGGCCAGGCCAACGGCTTCAAGGACATCTACCAAGGCGCCGTCGTCAAGAAGGGTTCGCCGCTGGGCGGCGTGCTGCTCGATGCCTTCAAGATCCTGATGAAGAACGGCACCTACGCCGCGGTCATGAAGAAGTGGGGTCTCGAGAAGAACATGATCGATGCGCCAGGCATCAACCAGGGCCAGTAGAGGCTGCCATGACCGATGCCACCGCTGCCTACGCGGCCGGGCTGCCGCGACGTCCCGACGACGCGCTGCGCGACGTCAAACAAGCCCACCGGCCGTTTCCGCTCGTCCGGCTGGCGCTCTGGGCGTTCACCGTCGCCGTGGCAGCCGGCTTCGCCTATATCGTTGCAGTCAACCCGAATTTCGGCTGGCCGGTGGTCGCCCAGTATTTCTTCGATCCGACGGTCATGCAGGGGCTTTCGGTGACGCTCGGCCTGACGGTCGTGGCAATGATCCTGGGCATCGTGCTCGGCCTGCTGCTCGCCATCGCGCGCATGTCGAGCGACAGGCTGGCATCCCTTCTCTCCGGCCTGTTCATCTGGTTCTTCCGGGGAACGCCGCTGCTGGTGCAATTGATCCTGTGGTACAACCTTTCGACGCTGTTTCCGCGCATTTCCATCGGCTTCGCCAGCTGGAACACCAACGACCTGATCACGCCGTTGACCGCCGCCGTTCTTGGTCTAGCGCTGAACGAGGCCGCCTACATGGCCGAGATCATCCGTGGCGGGCTGCTGTCGGTGGACAAGGGACAGGCCGAAACGGCTGAAGCCTTCGGCATGACCCGCGCCCGGTCCTTGCGGCGCATCATCATCCCGCAGGCGATGCGGTCGATCGTGCCGCCGACCGGCAATCAGCTGATCAGCATGATCAAGGCGACGTCGCTTGTCAGCGTCATCGCCATGGCCGACCTGCTCTACTCGGTGCAGTCGATCTACAACCGCACCTTCGAAATCATTCCGCTGCTGATGGTTGCAGTGCTGTGGTACCTGCTGATCACCTCGGTCCTCAATGTCGCGCAAGGCGCGATCGAACGCCACTACAGCCGCGGCGACCGCGGCGCGCGCGAGAAGACGGCGACCGCCACCCTGGAGGCCGCCAATGAGCGCGCATGACACGCCTCTGGTCCGGGCGCGCAACGTTCACAAGGCCTTCGGCCCGCTCGAAGTGCTGAAGGGCATTGATCTGGACGTCGCGCCTGGCGAGGTGGTGGTCATTCTCGGACCGTCCGGCTCCGGAAAGTCGACCTTCCTGCGATGCATCAATCATCTCGAGGCGATCGACCAGGGGTCGATCGAGGTGGACGGCGAGCAGATCGGTTACCGGTTGCACGACGGCCGCCTCGACAAGCTTTCCGACCGCGCGATCGCCGCTCAGCGGCGCAAGATCGGCATGGTGTTCCAGCAGTTCAATCTCTATCCGCACATGACGACCCTGCAGAACGTCATCGAGGCTCCGGTCGGCGTTCACCGGGAGAACCGCAAGGAGGCGATCGGCTACGCCCGCGAACTGCTGACCCGTGTCGGTCTTGCCGACAAGATCGACGCCTATCCGCGCCAGCTTTCAGGCGGCCAGCAGCAGCGCGTCGCCATCGCGCGTGCGCTCGCCATCCGCCCGAAATTGATGCTCTTCGACGAGCCGACCTCGGCGCTCGATCCGGAGCTGGTCGGCGAGGTGCTCGCCACCATGCGCGATCTCGCCAGGCAGGGCTTGACCATGATCGTGGTCACGCATGAGATCGGCTTCGCCCGCGAAGCGGCGGATCGGGTGGTGTTCATGGACGACGGTAATGTGATCGAGGCCGGGCCTCCGGACGAGGTTCTCGCCAAACCCAGACACCCGCGCACGCGGGCTTTCTTGAGCCGTTTCATCTAAAAGCAAAGCCGGCGCGGCACCTGCTCGGCCGGCAAAGGACCTTCCATGCCAAAGACCTCCAACCAGTTCGCCGATATTTCCGACTTCGCCGACAAGGCCGCCGAGCTTGCAGCGGCCCGCCAGCACCTGCACGCGCATCCCGAGCTTTCATTCCAGGAGCACGAAACGGCTGCATACGTTGCCGAACGGCTCGAAAGCTGGGGCTATGAGGTGACGCGAAATGTCGGCGGGCTCGGCGTCGTCGGTCGCCTGCGCCAGGGCAGCGGCCGCAGCATCGCCATCCGTGCCGACATGGACGCCCTGCCGATCACCGAAGCTACCAATCTCCCTTATGCCAGCCAGGCCAGCGGCAAGATGCACGCCTGCGGTCATGACGGCCACACTACGATGCTGCTCGGCGCCGCCGAATACCTGGCGCGCACACGGCATTTCAACGGCACGGTGAACCTTATTTTCCAGCCGGCCGAAGAAGCCGGCAAGGGAAGCGGGGCGCAGGCGACGATCGCCGACGGCCTGTTCGAGCGCTTTCCCTGCGATGCGATATTCGGGCTGCACAACCACCCGGGCGCGCCGACGGGTTCGTTCCTGATGCGCGCCGGGCCGCTGATGGCGGCGAGCGATACCGTCACCATCAGGATCGCCGGGCGTGGCGGCCACGCCTCGCGTCCGCACCTGACGGTCGACCCGATCGTCGCTGCCGCCAACATCGTCATGACCCTGCAGACGGTTGTGTCGCGCAACGTCAACCCGATCGAGACCGCTGTCGTCACCGTCGGCACGATTCACGGAGGCACGGCCTCCAACGTCATTCCGGAACACGCCGAAATCACGTTGAGCGTCCGCTCCTTCTCCGCCGAGATCCGCGACAGGCTCGAGCAGCGTATTCGCAATATCGCAGCACTTGTGGCGCAGGCGCATGGCGCAACGGTCGAGATCGAGTACGAGCGCGGCTACCCGGTGGTGGTCAATTCCGAGCGCGAGACGTCCTTTGCGACAGACATCGCTGTCGAACTCGTCGGTCAGGACAAGGTGTCCGTCTGCCCGTTGATCCCCGGTAGCGAAGACTTTTCTTATTTCCTCGAACACAAACCCGGTTGCTTCCTGCGCCTCGGAAACGGCGAGGATTCAGCCATCCTGCACAGCTCGAAATATGATTTCAACGACGGCAATCTGACCGTCGGCGCAGCGCTCTGGGCTCGTTTGACCGAGAGATTCCTGGCCGCTTGATCCATACTTGCGGCTTGGATTGTCGATCGGCCGGTCGAGCATTATTGGGGCGACCGGCCGCGCGACGATGCTCAACGAATTCTCACGCATTCCCCCTCTTCGAATGCGATAAGGGCTTCGCTTTCAGACAAACAAAAAGTCACCCGTCGTCAGCGGGCTTGTAAAGTTTGCGAGAGTAACTTGATCGACTCCTGCGGTAACGATGGTGTCGGTTCCACTTTGCGCAATTGTGAGATCATCGAACGATTGCACGCCCTCCACGCCACTAAATACAATGGTGTCGTCTTGGGTCTGGCTGAAATCGTAGATGGTGTTTTGGGTTCCGACCTTCATTGAACCATCGTCCTTGAATATGAATTGATCTCTGCCGCCCTGAGCCAGTTCGCTCAGTTGCCCGTCACCCCACATGTCGTTGACGACGGTGCAGCCGGGTGCCGCGCTCCCAGCGTACAGGGTATCGTTTCCGCCCAGAGCCGAACCGGACATTTGCAGAGCGTCGCCGCACAGGAAGTTGCGGACCTGGCCGCTTTCGCTGTTGTCGCCCCCGGTAAGAATGTCGTTGCCGCCCGCGGCGGACCCGGACATAGCGAATGTGTCGCCATACAACTCGCTTTGAACATCAGGACCAGAGCTCTTATTGCCGCCGGTTAGGATATCATTGCCGCCCACAGCATTGCCGGCCATCGCGCCAGCGTCGCCATAGGCGAAATTATGGGTGCCTTGCAGCACGGCCACGTCATCGCCCCCGCTAGCAGAGTCGGACATGATGCCGGCCGCGTCACCATAGAAACTTATCACGAACCCACCCACGCTCGTGAAGGTGTCGTCGCCGCCCTTAGCAAAGTCGGACATATGTAGGCTCGCGTCGCCAAAGAAGGTTTTGGTCTGAATCGTGCCACCAAAGTCTGTGTAATGGTCGTCGCCACCCTGAGCATGGCCAGACATGCTGCGACCGGCATCACCGTAGAAAATAGTGTTGGCGTCACTAGCGCCATTGAAAGTGTCGTTGCCGCCCTTGCTGTAGTCCGACATATCGCCGCTGGTGTCCCCGTAGAAAGCGTTGCTGGAGTCGCTCCTGGCCGTGAAACGGTCGTCGCCACCTTGAGCATGGCCAGACATGTTGTTCCCGGCGTCGCCAAAGAAAATGTTGACGGCCACGCTGGTGCCCTCGAAGGTGTCATTGCCACCCTTGCTGTGGTCGGACATATCGACGCCGGCGTCACCGTAGAAAGTGTTGAAGGAGTTGGGAAAGGCCGTGAAACGGTCGTCGCCGCCCTGAGCATGGCCGGTCATGTTGCCGCCGGCGTCGCCGAAGAAAATGTTGCTGGCTTGCGCGGCGCCCGTGAAAGTGTCGTTGCCGCCCTTGCTGTGGTCCGACATATCGTCGCCCGCGTCACCGTAAGCAGTGGTGGTGGAGGAGCTCGACACCGTGAAGGTGTCGTCACCGCCCCGAGCAAAATTGAACAAGCTCCGAGCCGCGTCGCCGTAGAAGGTGTAAGTCGACGGTGCGGTTTCCGTAAAGGTGTCGTTGCCGCCTCTTGAGAAATCGAGCAGGCTGCCGCCAGCGTCGCCGGTCAAGATATTCGTATTCGGATCGCCTGTGAGGGCGTCATCGATACCCCGCTGATGATCTGCCAGATCACCGGTAGTAAAGGGAACGCGTTTAGACATTTATCCGCTCTCCTGTTGAGCCTACCCGTCCCATGGCAGCCGTACGATGTGAGGCAAAAACGAGCAATAATCCCGAATGGCTATGTCTTTAGGCGTAGGGATCGGTGCCTCGTTAACGGCGCGCTTGGCGGCAGCTTCCTGAGGCCGTCCTATTCCGGACTATCCCAGCCTTGCCCGAGCCTTCGCCGTCCAGGCGTTGAACAGCCGGTCTGCGACGATGCCGATGAAGGCGATGGCTAGGCCGGCGACGATGCCGCGACCGGAATCGGCCTTGGACAGGGCGATGAACACCTCCTGGCCGAGATCGCGCGTGCCGACCATGGCGCAGATGATGATCATCGCCAGCGCCATTAGGATGGTCTGGTTGACGCCGAGCATGATCTCGGGCAACGCCAGCGGCAGCTGCACGCGAAAGAAGGTCTGGCGCCTGGTGCAGCCCGAAACCTTCGCCGCCTCGATCAGCGCCGGCGGCACCTGTCGAATGCCGTGATTGGTGTAGCGGATGGCCGGCACCACGGCGAACGCGACGGTGGCGATCATCGCGGTGACGTCGCCGACCCTGAACAGCATGACCACCGGAATGATGAAGCAGAACGACGGCAGCACCTGCAGCGTGTCGATGACCGGCGTGACGGTCTTTTCGAAGCGGTCGCTGCGCGATGCCATCAGCCCAATCGGGATGCCGATCAGGCAGGCGATAAAGGCCGAGATTCCGCACAAATAGACGGTCGCCATGGTCTTTTCCCAAAGTCCGGTGACGGCGCAGAACGCTGTCAAAGCCGCGACCAGGGCGGCGAGGCGCAAGCCGCCGAGCTGGTAGCCGGCAAGGCCGAGGAGACACACCGCGCCCAGCCACGGAAAACCCTCGCAGAAGGCGCGCACCGGGTTCAGCACGTTGAGGATAAGCGCCACGCGGAACGCTTCGATAGTGTCGAAGAAGTTGATGGTGATCCAGTTCACCGCCGCCTTCCACAAAGGCGCGGTGGTGAAGGTGATCGCTTTCGGCACCGCGGCGAACGCCGGCACGAACAGGCCGAGCAGCGTGGCGACGGCGAGGATGGCAACAGCCAGCGCCAGATTGGGATAGCGCCGCCAGAAACTGGTGCTGGCCTGGTGGCGGACATTGCCCTTGGCGTGATTGTGCGCGATCGCCTGGCTCAGCCGGTCGAGTGCAATTGCCAGTGCGACAATGGCGAGGCCAGCTTCCATCGCCTCGCCGACCTTGAGTGCGCGCAACGCCAAAAGCACGTCATAGCCGAGCCCACCGGCACCGATCATCGAGGCGATGATCACCATGTTGAGCGCCAGCATGATGACCTGGTTGACGCCGACCATCAATGTCGGCCGCGCCGACGGCAACAGCACCCGCCACAGCTTCTGCCGTGCCGTGCAGCCGGCCATCTCGCTGAAATCGTCGATCTCTGACGGCACCCGCGACAGGCCGAGCATCGTCGCCCGCACCATTGGCGGCGTCGCGAAAATTGCCGTCGCGATCATTGCCGAGACCGGGCTGTTGCCGAACAGAAGCAGCATCGGGATCAGATAGGCGAAGGTCGGGATCGTCTGCATCAGATCGAGGGCAGGGGAGATCAACAACCTCTCCGCCCAAGGCTTGCGCCATGCCCAGATGCCGGCGAACAGCCCGGTGACAATGCAAAACGGCACGGCGATCGAGATCAAGCCCAGCGTCAGCATGGCGCTGGTCCACTGCCCGAACAGCGCGATGTAGAGAAAACAGCCGCCGGCCAGCGCACCCAGCTTCCAGCCGCCGGCGGCGCGTCCGGCAAGGTAGGCGGCAGCGCACACGCCGACCCAGGACAGGCGCGGCAAGACGATCATATCCGCACCATGGCCGATCTTGAAATTCTTGGCCAGAAGACCGAGCGCGAAATCGAGCGGCACGCCAAGCACCGCGGTGATCGAGCGGGTCAGCCAGGAGAAGTTCGACTTCACCCAGTTCATCAGCGCACCGACCCAGTCAGCGACAGGAACGATCGCGCCGGCCGGGTAATTGACCGCCCAAGGCAGGCTTTCCTGCAGCAGGAAGACAATAAGCACGGCGGCGAGCGCACAGGCCCAGATCGCCAGCCAGGTTTGAACCGGCCGGGGCCTCGCTGCGCTGGCGCTTGCCGTGACGGTCATCCGCCGGCCCCACGACGCTCGATGCCGGCGAGAAGATCGATCACCGCCTGCGGCGTGACTTCGCCGATCGGCTTGCCGGTGCCGTTGACCACCGCGAAGGGCTTGCCGGCAGAGACGATATCTGCCGAAAAACTTGATATCTTGGCATCCGGCGCGACCGTGCCGCCGTACTCGGCGCCGTCGCAGGCGCGCATCAGGCGGCGCGCCGAGATCACCTTGGCGCGATCGACATCGCGGGTGAATTCGGCGACATAGTCGGTCGCCGGGTTGACCACCAGCTCTTCCGGCGTGCCGATCTGGATGACCTCGCCGTCCTTCATGATGGCGATCCGGTCGGCCAGCCGGATGGCCTCGTCGAAATCATGGGTGATGAAGACGATGGTCTTGTGCAGCATGGTCTGCAGCCGCATCAGCTCGTCCTGCATCTCACGGCGGATCAGCGGATCGAGAGCCGAGAACGGCTCGTCGAGGAACCAGATTTCCGGCTTCGTGGCGAGGCTGCGGGCGATGCCGACACGCTGCTGCTGTCCGCCGGAAAGCTCGCGCGGATAGAAATGCTCGCGGCCGCGCAAGCCAACCAGCTCGATGACTTCACGGGCCCGCTTCTCGCGCGTCGGCCGGTCCTGCCCCTGGATGCCCAAGGGAAAGGCGATGTTCTCCAGTACGTTGAGATGCGGCAGCAAGGCAAAATTCTGGAACACCATGCCCATGCGATGGCGTCGCAGCTCGATCAGCGCGGCATCGGAAATCTTGAGCAGGTCCTTGCCTTCAAACTCGACCTTGCCGTGGGTCGGCTCGATCAGCCGTGACATGCAGCGCACCAGCGTCGACTTGCCTGACCCCGAAAGTCCCATGATGATGAAGATCTCGCCCTGGCGGATTTCGAGATCGACGGCGCGCACCGCGCCAACCAGTCCGGCCGCGGCGATGTCCGCCAGGCTGGCCTTGCCGTCGCGCCGGCGGATGAAATTGGCCGCGTCCGCCCCGAACAGCTTCCAGACATTGCGACAGCCAAGCTTTATCGGGCGGGCATCCTTGCCCGTTGCTTTCACCGCCTGTTCAATCGTATCGCTCATGCAATCGTCCTTCTGGAATAGGGGATCGAGACCCGGCCCTGACTGGCCGGGTCGTCGCGTTTCCAGTCAGACGGTCACTCGGCCCAGGCTTTCCAGTCGGCTTCGTGGGCGGCGATCCAGGCGGCGGCGACGTCTTCCGGCGTCTTGCCTTCGAGATCGATCTCGCCGCTCATCTTGTTGAGCTCGTCGGTATCGACCGTGTAGTTTTTCGCGACCTTATAGGCGACCGGCCATTTGTCCTTCATGCCGGCCCAGGAATATTTCCAGATCTCGCCGTGCGGCTTGCCGCAGTCATATTTCGCGTCGGGGTTCACACCCCATTTCGGGTCGGTGTAGCACTCGGTCGTATAGTCGGGGAATTCGACCCATTCGCCCTTGTATTTGGCCGGCGCCCAATGCGGCGAATAGATCCACAGCATGATCGGCGCCTTGCGCTGATAGGCCGAGTCCAGTTCGGCGAACATCGCCGCGTCGGTGCCGGCATGGATGACGGTGAAGGGCAGTTTCAGCGCCTCGACGCGTTCGTCGTCAAAACCTTCCCATGTCACGGGTCCGCCGAGATAACGCCCCTTCGGCGCGGTTTCGGCCGTCGAGAAGGCCTCGGCGCATTTCGGGTCTTTCAGCGCTTCCCAGTTCGGCAGGCCGGGGCATTTCTCTTTCATATATTCGGGAAACCACCATTCTTCCTTGGCCTTTGGTCCGAGCTTGCCGAGGCGTTCGGTCTGGCCCGTCGCGTCCGAGGCCTTCATCGCCTCGCCGGCCGTCGTGTCCCAGAATTCCAGGCCGACATCGATGTCGCCATTGGTCAGGCCGGTGGTCAGGCTGGAGAGATAGTCGGCGGTCGGATACTCGACGGTATAGCCGAGCTTTTCGAGGATGCCGCCGAGGATCTTGGCGTTCAGATTGACGCTGGTCCAATCGAACAGCGCGATCTTGATCGGGTCGTTGGATTCCGGCGCCGCCGCATAGGCCGAAGATGTCAGTGCGGCTGCGGCAAGTGTTAAGGCTCCCATTGAGAAATTCGAAATCATGCTCCGAAGTGACATGCTTGTTTTCCTGTCAAGCTCTGGTGGAAATTATCGTTAGTTCCCTTCTTGCGTCTTTTTTTGATTGTGTTGGAAAAGCTGGTCGTTGCGCAAGGCCGTAGGCGCCACAATGCTGCCGAAGCGGATGCCGGCGCAAACGGGGTGGTGCCCAAATTGGTGAAGATGTGGTGGGACCGGCCGCGTCATGACTGCCGAAGGATTGCTGCCAAAGCAGTCATCCACGGATCGATCGCCGGTCTTGAGGGGCAAACCATCAAAGTCCCATGATCTCGGCTGTTGGCTCCGCAACTCGCCCAGAGCCACTTTCATGAGATGAAATTATATATACCAACGGTCATGTCGCGCAACGAATAACGCCGGTGCCAATTTCACGGCCCGTCTTTTTACATGGACCCGCAGATCGGTTCGAAAAAAGCCAAGGTTGCCGATCATCCCGTATGCGAGCCGCAAGATAGGGTACCGATACAATGCAGCAGACCTCTTCCTTGAACAGACTGCGCATCGCCGTGCTCTTTGGCGGACGTTCCGCCGAGCATGACGTTTCGGCGCTTTCAGCAACCAATGTCATGCGTGCGCTGCTGCCCGCCAAATACGATGCCGTCCCAATCTTCGTCACGCGCGAAGGACAGTGGCTGCTGAGCAGCTTCCAGGATGGTACGCTCGCAAAGCCTGCGGGCGGTTTGGAAGTTTGCCTGGTTCCGGGCGGGCACGGACGGATGATGGCGATCCCGGCCGACGGCACGCCCTATGACCTACCGAAGATCGACATCCTGTTTCCCGTACTGCACGGCCCTCATGGCGAAGACGGCTCGGTACAGGGGGTGGCCGAGGTGGCTCGGGTGCCGCTCGCCGGCTGCGGCATCCTGGGTTCGGCAACCGCGCTGGACAAGGACATCGCCAAACGGCTCCTGGAAGCGGCGGGGCTGCCAATCGCGCGCTCAGTGACGATCCATGAAGGTGCGGCGCCCGCCCTCGCCACACTGGAAGGCGAGCTCGGCCTGCCGTTCTTCATCAAACCGGCGCGTCAGGGATCGTCTGTCGGCGTCGGAAAAGTCCATGCCAGCCAGGAATTCGATGGAGCGCTTGCTGAAGCCTTCCGGCACGATTGCAAGCTGTTGGCTGAGGAATTCATTCGTGGGCGCGAGATCGAATATAGCGTGTTGGAGGACCCGGCAGGCGACCTGTTCGTCTCGCGGCCAGGCGAGATCGTGCCGGCCGAAAGCCACGATTTCTATAGCTACGATGCCAAATACATCGACGAGAACGGCGCGGCGCTAAGAGTGCCGGCCGATCTGCCGCCGGAGGTCGAGGCAGCCATGCGGGACGTGGCCGCAAGGGCTTTCAGAGCCGTCGGCTGTGACGGGATGGCCCGCATCGACTTCTTTCTGACGCCGGACATGCAGTTCCTGGTCAATGAAATCAACACCATCCCCGGCTTCACCGACATCAGCATGTATTCCAAGGCAATGGCGGCAAGCGGCGTCAGCTATTCCGAAATCATCGACCGGCTCGTGGAACATGGATTGGCTCGGGCGGGCCGAGCAGCCTGAACGCAGCGAAGCGGCATTCATATCCGGTCGATGGTATGTCGGCCCGCGCCGCTCACGACATGATCAGGCCGCCATCGACATTGATGGTCTGGCCGGTGATGTAGGCCGCATCGTCGCTGGCGAGAAAGCTGACCAGGCCGGAGACGTCCTCGCCGCTGCCGGCGCGGCCCATCGGGATGTTCTTCACCCATTCGGCCATCAGCTCGCCGGGCTTGTACTCGCCCATCAACTTTCCCCATGCGGCGTCGTTATAGGCCCACATATCGGTGTCGATGATCCCGGGGCAGATCGCGTTGACGGTGATCTTCTCCTTCGCCACTTCCTTGGCCAGGCTCTGGGTGATGCCGACGACGCCGAATTTCGACGCCGCATAATGTGGCGTGTAGATAAAGCCCTGCCGCGCCTGGCCGGATGCGGTGTTGATCAGCCGGCCGCCATCGCCATGCTTGCGGATGCGCGCGATCGCCTCCTGGCAGCACAGGAACACGCCCTTGGTGTTGACCGCCATCACCTTGTCCCATTCGGCCTCGGTCATAGCCTCTATCCTGGCGATTGTGATGACACCGGCATTCTGTACGGAGATGTCGACGCGGCCGAACTGTTGCTCGGCCAGGTCATAGAGGGCGATGACTTCGTCCTTCTTCGTCACGTCCATGCGCAGCGATGCGACCCTGGCGCCCATAGCCTTGAGATCGGCGGCGACCTCTTCGACGCGCGCGTCGATGGCGCTGACGACGACCGCGGCACCTTCCGCCGCGAAGCGCCTGGCCATTGCCGCACCAATGCCGCCGCTGGCGCCGGTGATGACCGCCGTTTTTCCTAGGAATCGCTTCTGCATGTTTTCTCCTACCAGCAGACAAAGCCGCCATCGACGATCAGGTCGATGCCGGTGACGAAACTCGCGGCGCGGCTGGCCAGGAACACGGTCGGGCCGACCATCTCTTCCGGGGCCGCCATGCGGCCCATCGGCGTGTCGCGCTCAAAGATCCTGACCTGGTCGGCGACCTCCGGCCGTTTGTTCATCGGCGTCAGCGTGTAGCCGGGGCTGACGACATTGACGCGCAGGCCGCGATCGGCCCATTCCATGGCGAGGCTCTTCGACATGTGGATCACCGCGGCCTTCGACGAATTGTAATGCGCCTGGGTCAGGCCGCGATTGACGATCGAGCCCGACATCGACGCGATGTTGATGATCGAGCCCTTGCGCCGCGTCAGCATGGCGCGGGCCTCGGCCTGGCAGGACAGGAACACGCCGCTGACATTGACGTCATAGAGCTTCTGCCATTCCTCCAGCGACAGCGTCTCTGCCGGCTCAGCTCCGGCGACGCCGGCATTGTTGACGGCGATGGTCAACGCGCCGAGTTCCATCTCCGTACGCTCTATCGCGGCCGCGAGATCGGTCTCTGAAGTTACTGTGCCGTTCAGCACCAGCGCCTTGCGGCCGAGTGCCGTGATCCGGTGCGCGGTCTCCTCCAGCCCGCCTTTCGAGGCGTGGCCGAAGCAGGCTATGTCGGCGCCGGCTTCGGCCAGCCCAATGGCGATTGCTTGCCCGATGCCGCTGCCGGCGCCTGTCACAAGTGCCACGTCACCATGAAGGTCGAATAATTTCATCGTCGGTCCCTCTGCTCCAACCGCCGTCCTCCGGAAATAAAGGGGCGCCAACTCTGTTGCTGGCGCCCCGCGCGGTCTGGTGCCCGGGAGGATACCACCTGCTGCGCTTTGTTTCGATGGGCGTCCTAGCTCGTGGCTAGTTCCATCACGGCGATATTGCTTGCTTCGCTGCGGTCGAGAATGCCGCGTTGCCGGCCGCGGCTCAGCACCAGCACGCGATGCGACAGGCCGAGAACTTCCTCGAGGTCGGAGCTCACCACCACCACCGCCATGCCGGAGCGGGCAAGGTCGGCGATGACATCATAGATCGCGGCGCGTGCACCGACGTCGATGCCGCGCGTCGGCTCGTCCAGGATGAATACCTTGGGCGGGCGCGACACCCATTTGGCGATGATCACTTTCTGCTGGTTGCCGCCGGAGAGCTTGCTGACCGCCTGGTTCGGCCGGCCCTTGACGCCGAGCCGGCGAATGCCGGCCTCGGCGAATTTCTGCACCGCCTTCGGGAACACCCAGCCATTCGGCGCGACATGGTCGAAATTGCCGATCGCCAGGTTCTCGCCGATCGTCTGGTCGAGCACCACGCCTTGCGCCTTGCGGTCTTCCGGTACCAGAACGACGCCGGCCTTGATCGCCGCCGCCGGGCCATGGAGATGCACCGGCTTGCCGGCGACGCACACCGATCCCGATGAGATCGGATCGGCACCGGCGATCGCCCGCACCAGCTCCGTGCGTCCGGCGCCGATCAGCCCGGCAATGCCGAGGATTTCGCCGGCCCGCACTGAAAAGCTGACATTTTGAAAGCTGCGTTCCGGCGAGGACAGGTTCTCGACCTCGAGCAGCGTGTCGTTGCCCGGCGCCGATACCGTAGGGAACATCCGCTCGACGCTGCGGCCGACCATTTGCTCGACGACTGTGCGCACCGGAATGTCGGCGCGCTCGTGCCGGGCGACGATGCGCCCGTCGCGCATCACCACCACGCGATCGGCGATCTGGGCGATCTCGTCCAGCCGGTGGCTGATATAGATGAAGGACATGCCTTCCGCCTTGAGCTTGCGGATCTGCTGGAACAGGAGCTCCGTTTCCTCGCCGCCAAGGGCTGCCGTCGGTTCGTCGAAGATCAGCAGCTCGGCATTGAGCGTCAGCGCCTTGGCGATCTCGACCTGCTGCTGGGCGGCGATACGCAGCGTGCGCACCTTGCGCTCCGGCGAGACATCGAGGCCGAGGCGCTTCAACTGGGCCGATGCCCGTGCATTCATTGCCGCGCGGTCGATGCGGCCGCCACGCATCGGCAGGCGCCCGACATAGACGTTTTCGGCGACCGACAGATCGGGCAAGAGCTTCAGCTCCTGGTGGATCATGCCGATGCCGGCGTCGATCGCCGCGGCAGGATTGGCGGGGGAATAAGCGTTCCCCCGCCAGGTGATGGTGCCGGCATCGGGTTTCGTCGACCCGGCGATGATGTTCGAGACAGTCGACTTGCCGGCGCCGTTTTCGCCAAGCAGCGCCACGACCTCGCCCGGCTGCACCTCGAAGCTCGCATCGGCCAGGACCTGCACCGGCCCGTAGCTTTTGCAGAGGCCGCTGACGACGAGCCCGTTATGGGGGCTGTGCGTGTGGCGAGGATCGGTGGACATCGTTGCGCTCGTCGATTGCCGGACTGGTCTCAATCAGGGATGCTTGGCGATGAACTGCTCGACATTGTCCTTGGTGGTCAGCGTCGCATCCTGCAGCTGTTCGGCGGGAATGGTCTCGCCGGCCACCAGCTTGATTGCTGCATCGACGGCGAGCCGGCCCATGCCCTGGGTCTGCTGCGTCGCGGTCACGTCGAAGACGCCGTCCTTCAGTGCCTTGAGCGCCGCCACGTCGCCGTCGAAGCCGGCAACCCAGACCTTGTGGCCGGGATTGGCGACCTTGACGGCCTGCGCCGCACCGAGCGCCAGCGCGTCGGCCTGGCCGATGACGATCGACACGTCGGGGTGCGACTGCAACAGATCCTGCGTCAGCTTGAAACCTTCGTCCTGGTGCCAGCCTTCGCTCCACAATTCTCCGACAACCTTGATGTCGGGATAGCCTTTCAGCGCTTCGCCGCAGCCCTTCGAGCGGTCGACTTCGGGCGTCGTGCCCTTCTGGCCGTGGATGATGATCAGCTCGCCCTTGCCGCCGGCCTGCTTGGCGATGTAGTCGCAAACCGCCTTGGCCGATGCCACGCTGTTGGTTGCGATGAAGGTATCGCCGGGCGCGCCGTCGGCGTTGCGGTCGACATTGACGACTGGGATGCCGGCAGCCTTGGCGGTCTTGGTCGGCACGGTGGCGGCGGTGGCGCCGGCTGGAATATAGATCAGCGCATCGATGTTCTGCGTGATCAGGTCCTGCACCTGGCTGACCTGGGTCGCCGAATCGCCCTTGGCGTCGACGGTAACGACCTCGATGCCCTTTTCCTTGCCGTAGGCTTCGACGGACTGCTTGATCTGGTTGAAGAAGTCGGCCTGCAGATTGGCGACGGCGAGGCCGAGCTTTTTGGCCTCCTTGGCCGAGGCCATGTCGGACAGGCCAAGCAGCGGGATGACGGCCGCGGCGGCAAGCAGCAATGAACGTTTGGTCAGCATGTTTATTCCTCCGTTGATGTTCAATCTGTCCTGCCCGCGCATCGCGGCGCCCCTTGGCCGAACAACTCCCAGTTTCGGATCACCGATCCGTTTTCGCCCGAATATCGGGGCGAATCTCATTGAGCCCAATTCTTCATTGTGCTCCATTCTTCATTGTGCTCGGCGCCGCCACGTGTCGGTGGCCACCGCCAGTGCGATCACCACGCCGATAACCACTTGCTGGATGAAGGGCGAGACACCGAGCAGGTTCAACCCGTTGCGCAGCACGCCGATGATGAGGACGCCGATGGCTGTGCCGCCGATCGAACCGACGCCGCCCGACAGGCTGGCGCCGCCGATCACCACCGCCGCGATGGTGTCGAGTTCGTAGCCAAGGCCGGAGCTCGGCTGGACGGAGTCGAGCCGGGCGGCAAGCACGATGCCTGCGAGACCGGCCAGCACGGCGCAGATCGCATAGACCCAGTTTGTCAGCGACTTGACTGGTATGCCGGACAGCCGGGCGACTTCGGCGCTGCCGCCGATTGCGTACAGGCTACGGCCGGTAGCGCGATAATTCAGGAAGATCGCGAAAATGACGGCAAGCACGATCATCAGCCCGACGGTGACCGAGAGGAAGCCGAAATGGCGGATTATCGACAGGCTGGTGAACCAGTCGGGAAAGCCGACGATCTGCGAGCCGTCGGTGATCATGTTGGCGAGGCCGCGCGCCACCGACATCATCGCCAACGTGGCGATGAAGGGCGGCAGCCTGGTGACCGTCACCAGCAGGCCCGAAACCAGGCCGCAAAGACCGGCGACGACGAGGGCCGCGGCGATGCCAGCGGGCAGGCCGAGATTGAGATAGTCCGGATGGGCGACGAAGCCCATCACCATGGAAGCCAGCGCCAGCACCGAGCCGACGGACAGGTCGATGCCGCCGATCAGGATGACCAGCGTCATGCCGATCGCCATGATGCCGAGCACGGTGACCTGGTCGAGCACGTTTAGGATGTTGCGGATGGTCAGGAAGGTGTCGGTGGTCAGCGAGAGCGCCAGGCACAGCAGCGCCAGCCCGATCAGCGGACCCATGGTTCCGGCAAAGACAGCCGAAAACCTTGCGCCCGCCGTAGCCTGCGCGCCAGAGCCTGCCTTCAACTCGCCTGCCTTCAAATTGCTTGCGTCGTTGCTCACAGCCACTTTGTCTCCTCCACAGCAATCCGGCGCTGCATCACCGGGCCACTTTGTCCACCAGGCCCCTCCCTGTGAACAATTTATCTTTAACATGCAATTTTGTTCAGCTAAACTGTTCGTCGGAAAATTGTCAAGGCCTGCCGCTTCATTCGACGACGGGTTTGCGCTGTCCGCCGGTTTGCCTTACGCAAGGTCTCCGAAATCTTGGGCATTTCGAAGTCGCCGGATTGGAATATCATGAGCAGAGCCGGCGGCTGCGGCAAGGCAAACAGATGACGATCGTAGAGAACGAAAGAGCCCCGCGCTTCCCCGACGCCGAACTCAAGGCCCGCGCCGCCTGGCACTATTATGTCGAGGGTCTTACACAGGAGCGGATTTCCGAAATTCTCGGCGTCGGCCGCATCAAAGTGCATCGCATTCTCTCCGCCGCCCGCGAAGAGGGTGTCGTCCAGTTTCGCATCCGCGACAGCGTCGTCGAATGCGTGATTTTGGAGGAAAGCCTCAAGCAGCGGTTCGGGCTCAGCCAGGCTGTTGTCGTGCCGTCGGCGGCAGACCGAAGCAACGCGCCGCTGATGATCGGCCACGCCGCCGCCGCCTACCTGGCCGACCATGTGAATGCCGGCGATGTCATCGCACTGGGCTGGGGGCGGACACTGAAATTTGCCATCAATGAATTGCCGCGGCGGCCCATCGCCAGGACGACGGTGGTTTCGATGCTTGGCGGCCTCACCCATGCCCAGCCGCTTAACCCGACAGAAAGCGCCTGGGATTTCGCCGAAAAGATCGGTGCGGAGTGCTTCCTGCTGCCGGTGCCGGTCTATGCCGACAGGCCGGAGCAGCGCGACGCTTTCATGAGCCAGCGCAGCGTTCAGGACGTCGTCTTCCGTGCACGCCGGGCAAACATCGCCGTGCTCAGCGTCGGCTCGTTTTCCAACGACAGCCCGATCGCCAATTACGGCTTCATCAAGCCAAGCGAACTCGAGGAATTGCAGGCGGCCGGTGCCGTCGGCGATATTCTGTGTCATTTCATCGACGCCGAGGGCCGCCCGGTCGACCACGAGGTCAACCGCCGCGTCTGCGCCTATCCGCTGCAGGATCTGTCGGATATCCCGAGCATCATCCTGGTGTCGGGAGGCAGCGAGAAGGTAGCGGTAATGCGGGCTGCGCTCGCCAACACCAAGGTATCGGTTCTGATCACCGACGAAGACGCGGCCAAGGGCCTGCTCAACCGCTAGATTTCGCCGAGAGCGCTGAGGCGGGTGTGGATGTCGCGCGTCGCCTGATAAAGGTCGCGGTAGATTTCCTTGCGGCTGCGATAGGCGGCGACAAGCCCGTCGACCGGATCGACATGCCTGGTGGGAGCGGCAGCCATTGCCTGCGCGGCGGCTTCCGGCGAGGCAAACCAGCCGACAGCCGCTGCCGCCAGCATGGCAGCGCCGAGTGCGGCGGCTTCGTTGACCGGCGAAACCGAGAGCGGCCGCTCGAGCACGCTTGCCATGATCTGCATGAGCAGCGCGCAATTGGTGCCGCCGCCGGCGGCAATCATCGCCGCCGGTCCGCCGGCCTGGGCTTCCATGGCCTCGGTGGCGACGGCCTGCTCGAAGGCGATGCCTTCCAGGACAGCGCGGAAGAGATGCTCCGGCCGGTGATCGAGCGACAGGCCGACAATGGCGCCGCGCGCGGCACCGTCCCAATACGGGCTCATGACGCCGGCCCAATAGGGCATGATGAGCAGGCCCTCGCTGCCCGCGGCAACATCCAGCGCCACTTTCTCCAGCGCTGCCGCCGAGGGCGAACCGGTGGTTCGCACGATCCAGTCGACCAGCTGCATGCCCGAGCGCAGCACGGTCTCCAGCATGAAACCGGAGCCGGTCGGCGAAACCAGCGTGCGAAACGCGTCCGAGGTTTTCACCTTGCCGGAATAGCAGCCGCTGACCACGCCGGAGCCGAGCGAGAGATAGCTCTTGCCCTCGCCGTAGACGCCCATGCCGAGGCCCATCGCCTGGCCGTCCCCAGCGCCGGCAACGACCGGCGTGCCGGCCCTCAGGCCGGTCAGCTGCGCTATGCTTGCGGAAAGACTGCCGCAGACCACGCCTGGCGCGACCAGCTCGGGCAATTGCTCCATCTGCAGTCCGGCGGCCGCAACGAGGCGGGGATGCCAGGTACCTTTCTCGACGTCGAGCAGCCCGAGCGGATCCGCACTTGCGGTGCTGGTGACCAATCGCCCGGTCAGCCGCTGGACGAAGAAACCGTGCACGTCGACCAGTGCCGCTGCCTGGCGAAGCACTTGCGGCTGGTGCTCGGCAAGCCAGGCAATGGCGTAGAGCGCCGGCGTCGGGTCCGGCGGCTTGCCGCTCCAGTCGCGGATCGCCTCGCGGCCGAGTTCGGCCGAAAGCCTGATAACTTGCGGCCGGGCGCGTTCGTCCAGCCACAGGATTGCCGGCATGAGTGCTTTGCCGGCGCTGTCCACCAGCGTGAAGGTCTCTCGCTGGTGAGCGATGCAAACCGCCGCCACCCGCGCAGCGCCGACCGCCTCGGTGACCTGCTTCAATGCGCCAAGCAGCGCCGTCCACCACTGTTCGGCCTCCTGCTCGAAATGGCCGGGCTTCGGATTTGAAAGCGGATAGGTCTCGCGCGCCTGGAACAGCTCCTCGCCGGCGCGGGTGAAGGCAATCGCCTTCACGGCCGTGGTCGAGGCGTCGATCCCGATTACGACATCGTCCATCAGGCGGAGATCCGGCGGGGTCAGGCTGCGTTTGTAACGAACCGTCCGTCCGACTGGTCGAGACGGCGGCGGATCTGGGTTATCACCATCGAATCGTCGGGTACACAATTTTCATAGGTCAGGAAGTCGCCGGTCTTGAGCGGCTTGACCACCTTGGCGCGTTCGGCAAGGCCGAGCGGCAGGGCGCCACGGGCGCGCGCATCCCCCCAGGTCATGGCGAAGCCGCGATAGTCGTTCTCGCCGATCATGCCGAGCGACTGGCCAACGCCAAGATCGCTCTTGGCGACCGCGACCGCCTCGGCCACAGGATGGTCGAGCGGCTCCATGTCGGCCCGCTTGTAGACCACGGCGCGCGCCGCCGACAGCGGCACTTCCAGGCTGGTCAGATGATAGGGCCGGAAGATCGTGAAATAGGGCCCCTTGCCGACCTTGAGGTCGATCATGCGCTCCAGCACACGCGGATGCCGGGTCTCGATGATGCAGAACACGCCGGGCGCCACACCCTTGCCGATCGAGTAATCGACAACGCCCTTGCGATGCAGCACGCCGCCATCGTCGCGCGGGCAAAGCACGCTGGCCAGTTCCTCCAGCGTCGCGGTCGGGCCGTGCATGCCCGGCACGTCGGGCACCAGCCCGGTCGCATTCGCGATCGCCACCATCTCGATCGCCGTCTTCGAGCCGTCGACGAATTCGACCAGCATGCGCGCATTCATGTTGCGCTCGGCCGCCTCCTTCTCGTAGTCGGCCGGCATGGCGTCGATCTTCAGCGGATTGTTCTTGCCCTTGCCGGCGGCGATGATGTTGAAGCCGAGGCTCTTGGCAAAGCCGATGATCTCCAGCGTGCAGGCGGGCTCGTCGCCGGCCGCACCGGTATATACGACGCCAGCCTTACGCGCTTCGTCCTTGAGGAAACGGCCGATGGTGATGTCGGCCTCGACATTGAGCATGACGATGTGCTTGCCGTTCTTCATCACTTCGAGCGCAAACAACGTGCCGATATTGGGATTGCCCGTCGCGTCGATGATGACGTCGATCCGGCCGGCCGCCGCCAGCGCATGCAAATCTTCGGTCACCGCGATCTTGCCGGCCTCGATGGCGCGGTCGATCGCGGCCGCATTGCCGGCCTGGACGATGTCGGAACGGTCATGGCCAGCGAGCAGCGCCGCGTCGATCGCTGCCTGCGGCCTGACTTCGGAAATAGCGCCGATCCGCATGCCCGGCATCAGCGCGACCTGGACGACGATGTCGGTGCCCATCTGTCCGGCGCCGGCAAGCCCGATGGTGATCGGCCCCTGCTGTTCAGCGCGCTGCAGAAGTTCCGCTGCAAATTGCGGATGGGACATGTCGCTTCCTCCAGTTCCTGACGCGCCGCAGCGTCCAAATCAACGTTTTGAACATTTCTATTTGCAAATGAAAAATATTTCAACCGGCAATTGGGCATTGTCGCTCTGCAATCGGCCGAAGACGATTGGATGAGCGGTCAATCCGCACGACAGTCAGAAGGACGCGGCATATTCAGCTTGATTGGGTGCAGCCTTGTTGCAGCTCAGCTGCCGATTTCGAAGAAGGGCGCACCGAGCAGGCCGGGAACGACATCGATGCCGAGGCCCGGCCCATCCGGAATGCCCATACGGCTTCCCGAAACCGGCGGCATGTTGGATGCGGTGCGCACCGTCACCCATTCGTGAAAGGCGATGGCGTGCAGCCGGCGCTCCTCCGGCGTCGACAGCGACAGATGCGCCATGGCCGATGTGTCGATCTCGGCGCCGCCAGTGTCCTCGACCGTGATCATGAAGCCGAGGTCGACGGCAAGGTCGCGGATCTGGCGCGTTTTGGTGACGCCACCGAGGCGTGAGATCTTCAGCGTCAGCCCGTCGGCCGCGCCCTTGCGATGGATATCGAGCATATCATCAAGCGAGGCGACGGATTCATCGAGCACCATCGGCTTGTCGAGCGAGCGGCGCACCGACAGGCATTCGTCGATCGTCGTGCAGGGCTGCTCGAACGTGTAGTCGATCGTGCGCGTCGCATCCACGAACTGGCGCGCCTGGTAAGGCGTCCAACCGGCATTGGCGTCGCAGAAGATGACGGTGCCCTTCGGCACGGCGGCGGCGACGGCTGTGACGCGTTCGATGTCGTCATGGACGTTGCCGCCGACCTTGACTTGCAGCCGATGAAAGCCGTCCTTGACGATGTGCTTGGCGAGCGCGGCCATCGCGTCGACCGTGCCGTGGGTGACGACCTTGTAGAGTTCGGCCGTCTCGCTTTCGCGTCCGCCGAGCAGGGTGACCAGCGGCACGTCGACGGCGCGCGCCGCGAGATCCGAGCATGCCATGTCGAGCGCCGACTTGATGTAGGGATGGCCCTTGAACACGGTGTCCATCAGCCTGTTGATACTGGCTAGCCCGCGTGGGTCATGGCCAATGAGATGCGGCGCGATCTCGACGACACCGGCGCGAGTACCCGCAGCGAAGGCAGCCGAATAGAAGTTGCCAAGCGGCGCCATCTCGCCCCAGCCGGTGAGCCCGCTATCGGCGGTGACGGCGACGATCACCGCGTCGAACGCATCGGCGACGCGCCCCTTGGACATACGGTAAAGCCCGTCAACGAAGGGCTGCACGACATGGTAGGCTTTGATGGTTTTGATCTGCACGTTTTCTGTCCGTTGTCTGTGTTCCGGGATGTCCGTCAAATTTGTCGGGCTCAGCCGCCTCTAGGTCGGCCGGCACGATCGGCGCCGGCGCCCTTTGAGCCGCGCTGTTCCAGCCCGCGCGCATAGGCGAGCAGTTCTTCGAAATCCAGGTCGATATGCTCCTTGGCGTGGCGCTGTGCGGCGCGCATGTCGCTGCCCTTGAGCAGCCGTACATAGGTCTCGTGAGCATCTTCGGCAGGCACCGGCTCGTTGCGCGCCCGCTGGTGCAACGCGAAATACATCTGCAGCCGGCTGGTCAGCCGTTGCCACGTTTCAAGCAGCACCGAATTGTCGGCCCATTCGTGGATCAGGCCATGCAGTTGCAGCGCTGTTTCGATCTGCCGCGTCGTGTCCAGTTCGCGCGTCGCCTGCTTCACCGCCGCATGACGCCGGTCGAGTTCGTCGAAGAAGCGCTGGTCGCGAAGCGGCCAGGTCCGCGCGATGGCGAACTCGTCGAGCACCTTGTTGAGCGAATAGGCGTCGTCGATGTCCTTGGCGGTGACGTCGATGACAAAGGTTCCGGCGTAGGGAATGCTGGTCAGGATGCCTTCCTGCACCAGCTCGCGCATCGCCTCGCGCAGCGGCGCGCGGCTCACCCGCATCTGCTCGGAAATCCTGAGTTCGTTGAGCTTCTGTCCAGGTTCCAGCTGGCCGGTCAGGATCGCCCGCCGGAGCAGCCCTACGATCTCGGCCCTGCGTGTCGTATCCGCGATCGGACTGAAATCCAGCTTTGCCATTCGGCTGCTCCAGGGAACCGAAATCAAGACAAGCAGATTGTCGACAATCTAACAAGAGGCGGGTTGTGGATTTCTTGACTTCCGCTTGGCCGGCTGGCTTGCGGCGCCGGCAAGGCCGTCAGGCCGCACGGCCGCAAAGACCGACCCGTTCTTCATCGCTGAACATCACACCGGCTTCTCGAAGCCGGCGTACGTTGCGTTTTCCCCAAGGAGTTGCGTAGAACGAAACATAGCAAAAACGGCGCCCTTGGCGTGGGAGCCGAGGGCGCCGCGGAACCGGACCTGATGGGGGTTATCAGGTGGCCGGTTTCTCGGGCAGCGGCGAGACCGGCATTCCCGGGCCGATCTTCTGCAGATTGCCGGTAATCACCCGGTCGCCTTCGGCCACACCGCTCAAGATGGCGACCTGATCGCCATTGGTCGGTCCGAGCGAAACGATACGCTGGTCGACCGTGTTGTCCTTGCCGACGACATAGAGGTATTTGCCGAGCTGGCCTGAGCCGAGTGCCGTCTGCGGTACCATCAGCGCATCGGGCTGCTCTTTGACGTGCAGCCGGACGCGGACATATTGGCCGGGCAGCAGCGTGAACTTGCCGTTGCCGATCGTCGCCCGTGCCGTGATCGTGCCGGTCGAGCGATCGATCGTGTTGTCTATGAAGGTAAGATCGCCCTTCTGGCGCGGTTCCGTTTCACCGGGAAGCAGGACGTCGACACTGATCGGTCCCGCGGCCCGGGCTTCCTCGATCTGTGTCAGGTCCGTTTCGCTCGGATTGAAGGTGACGTAGATCGGATCGAGCTGCACCAGCGAATTGAGCACGGTGCCGGCAACGCTGACCAGCGTTCCAACGGAAGCCTGGCTGCGTCCGATGCGTCCCGCGAACGGGGCACGGATTTCGGTATAGCTCAAATTGAGCTCGGCGGTCCGCAAGGCGGCCTGGTTCACGGCGAGCGAGGCCTGAGCCTCACGCAAGGTGCTGGTGCGCTGGTCGAACACGTCCTTGGCGAGATAGCCGCTCTTGGCGAGTTCGCTGCCGCGCCCGAGATTGGAGCGCGCATAGTCGAGCGTCGCCGTGTCGCGCTGGATAAGCGCCTTCGCCTGCTCGAGGGCAGCCTGAAAATCCTCCGGCGCGATCTTGTAGAGAAGGTCGCCCTTCGCCACGTCGCTGCCGTCGGTGGCGACCTGCTCCTGCAGATAACCCGGCACGCGCGCCTGCAGCGTGATGCTGCGGATCGGCTCCACCCGGGCGGCGTAGTCGAGATAGATCGGGATCGTCTTCTTGACGACGCTCACCACCGGCACCGGCATGACAAAGGCTTCCGGCTTGGGTGTCGCCGCCCCGGCTGTGCCCGCGTTGAGGCTGAGGCTGCCCATGTCGAGCAGGTGAACGCTCGCCACCGAAATCGCCCCAAGGGCGACGGCCGTTCCCAGCGCGATTTTCCATTTACGCATGATCAATTCTCCAGTCCTATTCGGCCGCTTCGGCCAATGGCTCGAAGGCGGGTTCGGCAGTTGGTTGTTCGGTCGCTTCGGAAACCGGTTCGCTCTCGCTGCGGCGCTCGCGCAGCTGCTCGATCACCGCATAGAAGACCGGCACGAACACCAGCGACAGGATCGTCGCCGCGACCATGCCGCCAAAGACGGTGGTGCCGATCGACTGCCGGCTTGCGGCACCTGCACCTGTAGCGAACATCAGCGGCAGCACGCCGAGGATGAAGGCGAAGGCGGTCATCAGGATCGGTCGCAGCCGAAGCCGCGCCGCTTCCATCGCGGCGTCGACGATGCTGAGGCCTTCTTCGCGCCGGCGCCGGGCAAACTCGACGATCAGAATCGCGTTCTTGGCCGCCAGTCCGATCAGCATGACGAAGCCGATCTGCGAATAGACATCGATCTGCATGCCACGCAGCCACAGCACGACGAACGCACCGAACAGTGCGAGCGGCACCGCCAGCAGCACCATGAACGGCATCGCCCAGCTCTCATATTGCGCGGCGAGGATCAGGAAGACGAAGACGATCGCGAGACCAAAGACGACGGATGCGATCGATCCCGCCTTGAGCTCCTGATAGGTGATGCCGGTCCATTCGTAGCCGAAATCTCTCGGCAACGCCGTGGCAGCGGCACGTTCCATCGCCGCCACCGCCTGGCCGGACGAAAAGCCGGGCGCGGCGCCGCCATTGATCAGGGCCGACGCATTGTTGTTATAATGCGGCACGGTCTCGGGGCCGACGATCGGCACAAGCTTGCCCAGCGTGCTCAGCGGCACCATCCCACCCGAGGCATTGCGGACATAGAGCCGCGATATGTCGGCCGGACCGGCACGAGAATCCTTGTCGGCCTGGATCGTCACCCGGAAGGTGCGGCCGAACAGGTTGAAATCGTTCACATAGAGCGAGCCGAGATAGATCTGCAGCGTATTGAACACGTCCGGCAGGTTGAGCCCGAGCAGCTTCGCCTTGGCGCGATCGAGATCGTAGTTGAACTGCGGCGTCGAGGTCGAGAACGACGAGAACAATTGCTGCGGGTTGAGCTCGGGCTGCTTGCGCGCCTCGGCAATCACCGCTTGCGTCGCATCGTTGAGCGCCACGCTGCCGCGGCCGGTCAGGTCCTCGACCTGGAACTCGAAGCCACCGGTGGTGCCGATGCCCGGGATCGACGGCGGGTCGAAACTCAGCGCAAAAGCCTCCGGAATTTGCAGCAGCTTGTTGCGCACATCGGCGACGAGCTTCGAGGCGCTCTGGTCGGGGCCGCGTTCGTCCCATGGCTTCAGGATAGCGAATTCGACCGCCGAGTTCGACTGCGCGGCGCTGGTCAGGAAGTTCAAGCCGCTGATCGAGCCGACGATGTCGACGCCGGGCGTGTTCTGCAGGATGTCGCGTGCCTTTTGCGCCACCGCGTCGGTGCGTTCCAGCGAGGCCCCGTCGGGGAGCTGGATGACGACGAAGAAATAGCCCTGGTCCTCGACCGGAAGGAAGGTCGAGGGCAGGCGCTGCCAGACGAAATAGGTCGCGACAAGTCCGGCCGCGAACACGCCAAGCATGATCCAGCGCAGGCGGATGAGAATGCGCACACCATTCGCATAGGCATGCGCCAGCCGTTCGAAGCCCATGTTGAACCAGCGGAACAGCACGAACTGTGTTTCCGGCCGGTGGCGCAGGAAGGCAGCGCTGAGCGACGGGGTAAGCGTCAGCGAGACGAAGGCCGAGATGCCGAAGGAGATCGCCACAGTCAGGGCGAACTGGTTGTAGAGCCGGCCGGACACGCCGGGAATGAAGGCAACCGGCACGAACACAGCCATCAGCACGGCGGTCGTGGCGATGATCGGGCCGGTAACCTCTGCCATCGCGGTACGCGTGGCAGCCAGCGGTTTGAGGCCGGCCTCAAGTTGGCGTTCGACATTCTCGACCACGACGATGGCGTCGTCGACTACGAGGCCGATCGCCAGCACCATGCCGAGCAGGCTGAGCATGTTCAGTGAGAAGCCAAGCATATGCATGACGGCCAGCGTCGCCACCAGCGACACCGGAATTGCGATCGTCGGGATGATCGTGGTGCGCCAGCTTTGCAGGAAGATGAACACCACGGCGACGACCAGGACCAGCGCCTCGCCGAGCGTGATCAGCACGTCGTGCATCGAGGCCGAAACGAAACGTGTCGTATCGTAATGCATGGCGTAGCTGACGCCCTTCGGGAAACGGGCCGACAGCTCCTGCATCTTGTCCTTGACGCGCTGCTGCAGATCGAGCGCGTTGGAGCCCGGCATCTGGTAGACCGCGAGCACCACCGTAGGGTCCTTGCCGAAGAAGGCCGACGACGAATATTGCAGCGCACCGAGCTCGATGCGCGCAACGTCGCGCAGCCTGACCAGCGAGCCGTTGGCGGTATTGGCCCGCACGACGATTTCGCCGAACTCCTTGGGATCGCTCAGCCTGCCGACGGCGTTGACCTGCATCTCGAAGGTAGTGCCGGCCGGAGCCGGTGATTGCCCGATCTTGCCGGCCGCTACCTGGACGTTCTGCTCGGCGACGGCGTTCTGCACGTCGACGGCAGTAATGCCGAGATTGGCGAGCTTGTCGGGGTCGAGCCAGATGCGCATCGAATAGCGCCGCTCGCCGAAGATCTGCACGTCGCCGACGCCGGGCAGGCGCTTCAGCGGATCGACCACCTGCAGATAGGCGAGATTGCTCAGCGCGACCGGGTTGACGGAACCGTCCGGCGAGGTGAGGTCGACGATCAGGACGAAGTTCGGGTTCTGCTTCTTGATCGTCACGCCGCCCTGATTGACGATGGCCGGCAACGAGGAAGCCGCCTGCGAAACGCGGTTCTGGACGTCGACGGCCGCGGTGCTCAGGTCGTAGCCAACGTCGAAGGTGATGGTGATCGTCGAGGAGCCGTCATTGGAGCTCGACGACGACATATAGGTCATCCCCTGGACGCCGTTGATCTGCTGTTCGAGCGGCGTCGTCACCGTGTCGGCGACGACCTGCGCGCTGGCGCCCGGGTAGTGGGCGCTGACCACGACCTGGGGCGGCGTGATGTCGGGAAACTGCGAGACGGGCAGGAGGAAATAACAGATCCCTCCGGCGAGCACCATGATGATGGCGATCGCCGACGCAAAGATCGGACGATGAATGAAGAAGTTTACCATGAGATGCACGCCTCGCCCGATGCTCTGGCCCGGCCAAACGCCCTGGCCACCCTGGACAGCCGCCGGCTGCGCGTTGAGCCGGAATCTTCGAGAAAGCCGAAATCTTCCACAAGGCGGCGCGGCGCATTGCGGCGCTCGGCCTGCTCATCCGCCAGCGCACGCAGCATCGCCTCGAACGACCGCGGGTCGACGCGGTCGGCCTTCATCAGCATGCGGATCATCGGATCCCTCACGACTTCATCGATCGTCAGATCATTGCGCTGCGACATCGAAGCGGCTCCTGGTTTTTGGCGATCCGCGGCAAGCCGCGGATCGGGTGTTTTCTTGCTCGCCGGCCGAGGCCGTGAGGTGCGGTTCGTCCCCTTGCCGCTCGGGGCGGGGTTGATGGCCGGCACTTGCGAGTTTGACATGATGCAATGCGGGTGTTACAGGTAAGTAACATCTCTAACGTTACAGACCGGTAACACCCTAGTCAAGAGGTGCACCGAGGGAATTTCGGGAAACGCAATCACGGAGGTTTTGATGACAGACGGTGTTGTGGAGCGTGTTCGCCCCCGGGACAGGATCCTGGAGACGGCACGGGACATGTTTCACAAGCATGGCATTCGCGGCGTCGGCATCGACGCCATTACCGAGGCCGCCGGCACCAACAAGATGACGCTCTACCGGCATTTCGAGTCCAAGGACGACCTGATCATCGAATGTCTGCGGGCGACCGCCTGCAGCGCCAACGCGATGTGGGAAAAGTTCGAGGCCGAGAATCCGGGCGACAAGCTGGCGCAGCTGCACGCCTGGGTCCGGATGGCGGCCGATTGCCTGATGTCGGATCGCCGCGGTTGCGACATGGCCAACGCCGCCATCGAGCTGAGCGAGGCGGATCATCCGGCAAGGCAAGTGATCAAGGAACTCAAGGAAGCGCAGCGCGAGCGGCTGGTCTCGCTGTGTCGCGATGCGGGTATCGGACAGGCCGAGCTTCTCGCCGATACGCTGTCGCTTCTGCTCGAGGGCGCCCGCGTCAGCCTGCAAAGCGTCGGCGCCGAGGGCCCGAGCGCGCAGTTCGTCCGCATGGCTGAAGGCCTGATCACGTCTTTCAGGGCAAGATAGTCTCGTAAGCGGCGAAACGACCCGTGGCGTTTCGATTGCGCGCCGCGCCGCCGGGTGATGTCTCGTCCCATCGCGATGTGCCATCTCGCGTCTCCTGTGCCGATCCTCCGCACCATTGCCGGCGCGGCGTTGTTTGCTGGTCGTGAGGCAGGATAGGGCCGCCGGCGAACCGGTGAGAGTGACAAGTGTGACAGGATTCCGCCCGATAAGCCGCGGCGGTCGCAGCGAAGCTCATCGATGCGCGGATCAGCAAACGTGTCCGGTGCTGTCCCGACCGCAAGCATTGGCCGCTATCCCGGAGCTGGAACAAAAAAAGCCCGCTGCCGGGAGGAGGTGGCAGCGGGCTCGATTTCGAATACGGCACGGGAGGAGGTGTGCCGCACTCAGCGTCGGCATCGCATCTGGGAGGAGTAGATGGCCGACACCTGCGAAACTATCGATTGCCCAATGATTCGGCAACCACAAAAGTTGCATAGGTGATGTGCAGATTTGCGGTATCAACCGAATTTTAACCATCGAGGCCCGAGCGACCATCGCCCTCGCGCGACATCACTGCACCGGGACATTTTCCTTGAAGATCAGGCGCGGCTCGATGAATTTCCGCGTCAGATAGGGCGCCGACGAGGCGATCGAGCCGAGCAGGCGAATGACCGACTGTTCGGCGATCAGCCGCGCATTCTGGTCGATGACGACGTCGAGCAGATCGTCGACCAGATAGCCGCGCGTCTCGCGCGTCAGATCATGGCAGATGAACACCGGCTTCGTCTGCGGCCTGACTTCGAGCAATGCTTTTGCCACGCCCGAGCGCCCGGCGCCGATACAGTAGATGCCGAGCAGCTCCGGCTCGCTGTGCAGCGCCTTCATGGTCGCGGTATAACTGGCCTCCGGCTCATCGTTGATCTCAACGGCGCTTGTGACCGTCAGATTGGGGAACTCCTCGCCGAGCACGGAGCGAAAGCCCATCTCGCGTTCCTCATGGCCGCGGTAGGAGCGTGAGCCGACGACCATCGCCAGATGGCCCTGGCGGCTGCCGAGGAACCGTCCCATCAGCAGCGCCGCGGTGCGGCCGGCCACCCGGTTGTCGATGCCGACATAGGCTGAGCGGGGCGCACCCGGAACATCGGACACCAGCGTGACCAGGCGTATGCCGGCCTCGACGATCTCGCGCAAGATGTTGCGCGTTCTCGGATGATCGATGGCGATGACGCCGACGCCGTTCGCCTTGAGCGAGAGGTTTTCGACGGCCGCCTGCAAGGCGCTCGGCGAGATGCCGGCGAGCTTGTGGATGCGGCAGGAGGCGACCAGCGGCAGGCGCGCCGCATAATCCTCGATGTGCCTGGCCAGATCGGCCATGAAGGCATTGCTGCCGATCGGCAGGAAGAATTCGAGATGCGCCGGCCGCGATGGCAACGCGACCTGGTCGACGACCGGCAGATAGCCGAGCTGCTTGGCCGCCTCCATCACGCGCTGCCGGTTGGCGGCACTGGCCCCCGGCCGGTTGTTGAGCACGCGGTCGACCGTCGCGGTCGACAGGCCGCAGCTCCTGGCAATATCCGAAACGGTGGCTTTCATGTCGCAACCATGTGGCGATGCGATCCAGTGCCTCGACGATCAGGCGGACCCCCGGCTGCTCAGCCGGGCCGTTGCGTGCCCTCGACCAGCGCGTCATGGATCTCCTTGTCCGACATGCCGGTGATGACGCGTTCGACTTCGGCGACGCTGGTCTTCTTCGGGTCAATATCGTCGGCGACCACCTTGCCGCGGCGCATGACGACGATGCGGTCGACCACCTGGAAGACATGATGGATGTTGTGGGCGATGAAGATGCACGAATGGCCGGAATCGCGGGCGCTGCGCACGAAGCTCAGCACGCCTTGCGTTTCGGCGACGCCGAGATTGTTGGTCGGCTCGTCGAGGATGATGAGGTCGCTGTCGAAATGCATGGCGCGCGCAATCGCCACCGCCTGCCGCTCGCCACCGGAGAGCGAGCCGATCGGCGTCGTCGGCGGGATGTTCTTCGAGATGCCGACCTGCTTGAGCAGGTCGCGGGCAACCACGTTCATTGCCTCCTGGTCCATCCGATTGAGGAAGCGCGGCGGCTTGATCGGCTCGCGCCCGAGAAACAGGTTGCGGGCGATCGACAGCTGCGTCACCAGCGCCGAATCCTGGTAGATCGTCTCGATGCCATGCGCGATGGCGTCGCTGGTACTGCGCAAATTCACCTTCTTGCCGCGAATGAAGATGTCGCCGCTGGTCAGCGGGACCGCGCCCGACAGCACCTTGATCAGCGTCGACTTGCCGGCGCCGTTGTCGCCGAGCAGGCCGACGATCTCCCTTTCGTTGACATGGAAATTGGCATCAACCAGCGCCTGCACGCGGCCATAGGACTTGCGGATATTTTCCATTCGGACAAGCGGTTCGGCCATGGTTCAAGTCCCTGCCTGATGCCGGCGTTCCAGCCATGAATGGAGCGCCATCATGCCGAGGATGATGGCACCGATGAAAATATTATAGGCAAGGCCCGGCACACCGATCAGCACGATGCCGTTGCGCATCACGCGCAGGATCAGGATACCGAGCACCGTGCCGATGATTGTGCCGCGCCCGCCTGTCAGCGCCGTGCCGCCGATCACCACCATGGCGATGACTTCGAGCTCGTAGCCGGTGCCGCTGTTGGGGTTGGCCGCCGAGGTGCGCAGCGAGGAGATGACCCCGGCAAGCGAGGCCAGGATCGACGACAGGATGAACAGGCCGATCTTGACACCGCTGACATTGACGCCGCGCGCCCTTGCAGCACTCGGGTTGCCGCCGGCTGCCTGGATCCAGTTGCCTGTCCGGCTCTGCGTCAGCACGTAACCGAGCGCGATTGCGGCGGCGATGAACCAGAACAGCGACATGTAGATACGGAACGGCCCGATGAAGAAATCGCCGACCAGCGCTTCCGCCAGCCAGCTGCCCTCGGCGCTCCAGGTCCGCTGCGGAAACCCGTTGGTGACGAACAAAGCGGTGCCGCGCACCACCAGCAGCATGCCCAGCGTCACCAGGAAGGACGGGATCTTGAGCTGCGTCACGAACCAGCCATTGACCAGTCCAATGAACGCAGCGACCACCAGCGCAACGACGAAAGCGGCTTCCAGCGAGGCGACGCCGCTGTTGAACAACGTCCACATCAGGACCGGCGAGAAGCCGAACACCGAGCCGACCGAGAGATCGAATTCGCCTGATGTCATCAACAGCGTCATCGCCAGCGCGATCAGCCCGAGCTCGACCGTGAAGGCCAGCGTGTTCGAGATGTTTTGCGGCGACAGGAAGTCGTGGTTGATGCCCCAGAACACGGCGATCTCGACGACGAGCAGCACAAACGGCCCGAACTCGGGCCGCGCGATCGAGCGTTGGATAACAGAACGATTTTCCACCTTGGACCCGCGATAGGATTGGATTTGGCCGCGACCGCAACCGGCTTCGGCGGAATGATGAGAAGGTCACGGCCGCCGAAGCGGCCGTGACCAACTCGATCGCGGATTTATTTGCCAGACAGGATCTTGTCGTAGACTGCCGCGGTGTCCTTCTCGTAGAGCGCGCCGGTGATCACGTCGAAGCCGGGCGGAATACCGCTCGCCGCCATGTTGGCGAGCGACAGCGCGACGTAGCTGGTCGCCTGCGGATCCTGCCACTGCGCGGCATTGACGTAGCCGTTCAGCACTTCCTGGGTGGTGTCGAGCGAGTTACCCCAGCCGACGACCGGGATTTCGCCCGGCTTGACGCCGACCTGGTCGAACACCCGCTTGATCGAACCCGTGACAAGGTCGCCGAGACCGATAACCGCCTTGACCTTGGCCCTGTTGGCGGTGAGGTAATCGACCATGCGGTTGATCACTTCGGCCTGGTCGAGCGTCGCTTCGGTGATTTCGTAGGTGATGCCGAGCGGCTCGAACACGCTCTTGATGCCTTCCTCTTCCTGGACGCCATAGGTGGCGCCGGGAATCTCGACCGGCATCCAGACGAAGTCGCCCTTCTTCACAAGGCCCTTGTCGACCAGATACTGCGCCCAATGTTTGCCGAAGGTGACGTTGTCGCCGCCGACATAGGCGTTGAAGTCCGCCTTCGGGTCGGGCGTGTTGAAGTTGATGATCGGGATGTTCGCCGCCCGCGCTTCCTTGGCGATCTCCACAAGGCTGCCCGGATCAGGGCTGGTCGTGGTGATGCCGTCGGCCTTGGCGGAAATCGCGGCGCGAACAGCCTCCTGCTGCGACGCCACGTCGCCATTGTGGAACGACGTGTTGACGGTGTTGCCGGTGTCCGCCGCCCATTGCTTGGCGCCGGCAAGGAAGTAGGTCCAGACCGGATCGGCCGGGCCGCCATGCGAAATCCAGTAGAACGTCTTGGCCTGTGCCGCGGCCGGAATGGCCAGGGCCACCACCAAGCCAAGTACAAGCAGTCTTAGCCTCGTCAGCATTTGATTTCCTCCCATTTGAACCGAACTCCTCCTCCGACGACGATCGCGGCCAAAAACCGTGCGCGGCCAAAGCCGTGATCGCATTTGCCAGCGTCGACCTGGGCGCATTAGAGCATTCCCTTTTTCGATCGATGGCAAGCCTCGATTGCCAATGGACGTTGGCGCAAGGCACCGCGCCATCAGCAATCCCATCAGATTGCATCAGTTTGGCTGATATTTTCCAGGCGGGCGACGATCGGCCTTGCGACCGTCATGCAATGCTGCGCGGCGGCGCGCCGAGCACGGATTGCTCTAGGTCGATAAGCGTCCCGGTCATCAGCCCGGAGGCGTCGCTGAGCAGGAACAGCGTTAGCTGGGCGACTTCGTCCATGGTCAGCAATCGACCAAGCGGCAGGCCGGCGGCGGCAATCTTTGCCCAGTTTTCGCCCTTGCCCAGCGTGCGCGCCTGCATCTCTTGTTCGGCCGGCGTCGCGACCCAGCCCATGTTGATGCCGTTGACGCGGATGCGATCGGAAAGATGCGCGTTGGCAATGTTTCTGGTCAGCGTCGAAAGCGCGCCCTTGGTTGCGGAATAGATGGCAAGGTCCGGCGTACCGCAATGCGCATTCACCGACAGTATGTTGACGATGGCCCCCGCCGCCCGCCGTGTCTTCATGTCGGCTACGGCCGCCTGCATGAGGAAGAACGGCGCGCGCGCATTGACGGAAAATAACCTGTCCCAGTCGTTGATTGTGCCAGTTTCCAGCGAGGCCCGGTCGGTGAGGGCCGCGGCGTTCACCAGACAATCGATGCGGCCGAGTCTTTTGATCGCTTCCGCCATGACAGCTGCAGGCGCGGCCGGATCTCCAAGATCGGCCTGGATGAAGACGACGGGCCGGCTTGGTCGTGAAAGCTCTTCGGCGATGCGTCTGCCACGCTCGGCATTGCGGCCGACAATGGCGATCCCTTCGCCGCCGTCGGCTGAGGCCAGCCGGGCGATGGTCTCGCCAAGCCCTTGCGTTCCGCCGGTAACGACAAGGGTCTTGCCCTCAAGAGCGACGATCAATGGACTCTCCCGAATGCCGACGAGCAGGTAATTTCCAATCAGAGAATTCTAGAAACTATCGGATGTTAGGCTGCGGGACTAGATGAGGTCGGCCCTGGCGAGGTCGCGCATCAGGTGGCTGGCGCCGTAGGTCCAGTGTGGGCAGTCGGGCGACAGCCGCACGCGGTTGACCAAGGCGCCGAATTTCTCCGACGAGATGGTGACGATGTCGCCGACTTTGTGGGTAAAGCCCTTGCCTGTTTCGCCGCGATCCTTCGACGGCACGAACATGGTGCCGAGATAAAGCGCCAGCCCGTCGGGGTATTGATGATGCGGCCCCATGGCGGCGGCGACCAACTCTTCCGGCGAGCGGCTGATCTCGGCCATCGAACTGGCGCCCTCCAGCGAGAACCCATCCTCGCCCTCGACTTTCAGGCGTACGATCGCCTGTTTTACGTCGCCAATTGAAAATGTCTCATCGAACAGCCGGATAAAGGGGCCAAGTGCTGCCGAAGCGTTGTTGTCCTTGGCTTTGCCGAGCAGCAGCGCCGAGCGCCCCTCGACGTCGCGCAGATTGACGTCGTTGCCGATCGTCGCCCCGACAATCCTGCCGCTGCTGGCGGCAATCATGGCGATCTCCGGCTCCGGATTGTTCCATGTCGAAACCGGATGCAGGCCGACATCGGCGCCGAAGCCGACCGAGGCCATCGGCTGGCACTTGGTGAAGATCTCGGCGTCGGGGCCGATGCCGACTTCCAGATATTGCGACCAGGCGCCGCGCGCTATCAGCTTGGCCTTGATCTCCATCGCTTCCGGCGAGCCGGGTTTGAGCTTCGACAGATCGTGGCCGATCAGCCCGGCGATGTCGGCGCGAATGGCGTCGGCCTTTTCCGCCGAACCGCGCGCCTGCTCCTCGATCACCCGTTCGAGCAGACTGACGACAAAGGTGACGCCAGACGCTTTGATCGCCTGCAGGTCGACAGGAGACAGCAGGTACGGTTTCCCCGGATCGCGCGCTGTCTCGAAACTGTTGGCGGCAATGGCATCGAGCGGGCCGATCGGCCGCCCCTTGGCCGAGCGGACGTGCCCCGCCGGATCCGGCAATTCGCAAACGTCGCGCACGGTCGGTGCCACATTTGACGTGATGTCGAAGACCGTGCCGTCACGCACCGTGACCACCAGCGGATGGGAAGCATCGCTCGCCCGGGCGCGGCCCACGAACAGGCCTTCGGCGGGCAAATGTGTGGCGTTCGTCATGGCTTACATTTCCTGTTGGCTTGTCCTTCGGCTGCGGCACTTTCAACAAATTCCCGCCAAAGGTCTATCCCGCCTGCAGGACGAGCTTTGTCAATTCTTTCAAGCGGTCTTCGCATCGCTGGACCTTGATCGAGCCTGACGTGCGCCAACGGCGACGGAAAACGCTCTTTCAAAATAATGAAACCGTCGCTAGGGTTTTCACCTACTGAAATCTCCAGGTGACGCTTGCCCGTACGGTTTTCCGATCCAATCTGGCAGAAGCCGCGGACGGCCACCGCGTTCCAGTCGCTTTTTCCAGCCGGCCGATGCGTCGATGTCGTTATCGTCGGCGGCGGTATCATGGGGCTGTCGACAGCCTTGCACGCTGCCCGGTTCGGCCTTGCCGTCCAGGTGCTGGAGGCCGGCGAAATTGGCAATGGCGCATCCGGCCTGAACGGCGGTCAGGTCATTCCCGGCCTGAAATACGATCCGGACTGGCTGCTGGAGCATTTTGGTCTCGAACGCGGCGAAGCGCTCGTCAACTTTGCCGCCTCGACCGCTGACACCGTCTTCGAATTGATCCGCGACGAAAGACTGGCGGTGCCGTTCGTCCGCAATGGCTGGATCCAGGCCGCGCATACCGAGACCGCGCTGAAAGCGTCGGCGAACCGGGATCGGCAGTGGCGGGCGCGCGGCGCCGATGTCCGGCTGCTGAGCGGGACGGAGATCGCGACGATGACCGGCGCGCAAGGCTATCTCGGCGGCTGGCTCGATCGCCGCGCCGGTGCCATCGATCCGCTCGCCTACACGTCGGAACTGGCGCGCGTCGCTGCAGCGGCGGGCGTAAAGATCGCCGAGCGCCAGAACGTGATGCAGATCAGCAAGAATGCCGGCATTTGGCATGTTTCTACGGAAAGCGGCGCCGAACTCAAGGCCAAGGCGATTGTCCTGGCGACCAACGCCTATACCGGCGGCCTGCTTCCCGGCCTCGCCGAGACGATCGTCCCGCTGCATTCCTTCCAGATCGCGACAGCGCCGCTATCGTCCAATCTCGCGGCGGCGATCCTGCCGGAAGGGCAGGCAGCGTCGGATTCGCGCCGCATCCTCGTCTATTACCGCAAGAGTTCCGATGGTCGGCTGGTGCTCGGCGGACGCGGCCGCATGGCCTTGCCGAACGGCCCGGCCGACTGGGCGCATCTGGAACGCGCGCTGCTGCGGCTCTACCCGGCGCTGTCCGATGTGGCCATTGAAAAGCGGTGGTTCGGCCGGGTGGCAATGACGCCGGACCATCTCCCGCATATCCACGAGCCAGAGAAGGGTCTGCTGGCGGTCGTCGGTTGCCAGGGCCGCGGCATCGGCCTGATGACCGCGCTTGGCGAGCGCATCGCCTCCTACCTGTCGAGCGGCGACACCAGGCAATTGCCGTTCCCGGTCTCGCCGATCCGGCCGATTCCGTTTCATGCGTTTCGGCAGGTCGGCGTCGCCGCGACCATCGCCTGGTACCGGATGCTGGACGCGTTCGAACGCTGACGTTCATGCCCAAGCATGAAACAGCTTGACAATTTCACAAACATGAAAAAAGCTTAATCGATTTCAAATTTCGATGGAGAGCCGATGTCGACCATCGTCCTAACGCAGTCGCTGCCGGAAACCCGGTCTTCGCCGGGTTTTCGCTTCGCCATGCTGCTGCCCGGCGGGTTGGTCACCTTCTTGCTGATCCTTTTCGCCCTTGGCCTGGTGTTCTTTCTCGCCTTTCGCGGCAATGACGGCTCGCTGCTGGGGGCTGGTTTCACCCTTGCGAATTTCGTCACCGTGGCCACCGATCCGCTGTACTGGACGGTGACGCTGCGCTCGCTGGGCATCGCCGGCCTGGTGACGCTGGCAACCGTCGTCACCGCCTATCCCGTTGCCTACTATCTGACTTTCCATGCCGGGCGGCGGCGCGGGCTGCTGCTGTTCCTGCTGACCCTGCCGTTCTGGACCAGCTATCTGCTGCGCGTCTTCGCCTGGAAGATCGTGCTTGCCTATAATGGCGTGCTCAACTCGGCGCTGATCGAAAGCGGCATCTGGTCGGAGCCGACATTGGCCTTCCTTAATACGCCGGCAGCGGTCGTCGTCACGCTCGCCCACGCTTATGCGCCGTTCGCCATCCTGCCCATCTATGTGGCGCTGGACACCATCCCGAAGTCGTTGCTCGAGGCCGCTTCCGATCTCGGCGCAAAACCATTCACCAGCTTCCGCCGCATCGTGCTGCCCAATTCGATGCCGGGCGTGCTGGCGGCCGCTCTCGTCGTCTTCGTGCCGACCGTCGGCGATTATGTGACGCCGGCGCTGGTCGGCGGCCCTGCCAGTACAATGATCGGCACACTGATCCAGGCCGAGTTCGGCAAGGCCAATGACTGGCCCTTCGGCGCCGCACTCGCCGTCGCCGTCATGCTGGTCATTCTCGCCGTGGTGCTGGTGGTGCGCTTCGCCGACCGGCGATACGGCAGCCGCACATGAACACGGCGCGTATCGATGCAAGGCAGGGTGGCGGCTGGCTGGGTGTCTATGTCCTTGCCTATCTGGTGTTCCTGTATCTGCCGATATTGCTGATCCCGCTGTTTTCCTTCAACAATTCGATCCAGGCGGCATTTCCGCTGCAAGGCTTCACGCTGGAATGGTACGGCACGCTGGTCGGCAATTCGGCGCTGTCCGGTGCGCTTGCCACCAGCCTCGTCATCGGCGCCATTGCCGCCACCGGCGCAACACTCTGCGGCATCACCGTGTCCTATATGGACCTCTACGGTCGCTCGCCGCTGGCCGCCACGATCAGTGCCATTGCGCGGCTGCCGATCCTGATCCCCGGCGTCATCGTCGGCATCTCGCTGTTGATCCTGGTCAATCTCGCCGGTTTCGGGCCGTCGCGCGTTGCCATTGTGCTCGGCCACGTATTGGTGGCGCTGCCGACGACGGTGGTGGTCATGCGCAGCCGCTTCGCCGCCATCCCGAAGACCGTCCGTGAGGCAGCGCTCGACCTCGGCGCCTCGGACTGGACGACCTTCAGACGGGTGATGCTGCCGCTCAGCCTGCCCGCCATTATTTCGGCGTTCATGCTGGCCTTCCTGACCTCGTTCGACGAGTTCATCGTCGCCTTCTTCCTTGCCGGCACCGAGCCGACGCTGCCGCTTTATATCTGGAGCCAGCTGCGCTTCCCGAAATCGCTGCCGACCGTCATGGCGCTCGGCACGGCGATCCTGGCCGTGTCGTTCGTCATCGCCGCACTCGCCGAAATCCTGCGCCATCGCGGGCTTGCCGCCACCCGGCGGCCAGCGCCCGCCAGCCTGTCAAAACCAGAAGAAACCGAAAGAGGAGAACTGCAATGGCATTCGACCTGAAATCGATAACGGCAAAGACAACGAAAACGGGACTGGCTGCTTTCGCGCTGGCGCTGGCGCTTGCGTCGACTGTCGCCTTTGCCGGCGACAAGCTGCAATATTTCACCTGGTCGGGCTATGAACTGCCCGACTTCAACAAGAGCTTCCTCGCCGCGCACCCCGATGGTGTCGAAGCCTCGATGTTCGGCGACGACGATGACGCCTTCACCAAGGTCAAGGCCGGCTTCCGCCCCGATGTCGCGCACCCTTGCTATGACAAGGTGGCGCGCTGGAACAAGGAAGGCCTGCTGCAGCCGATCGACACCAAGCGCATCAAGAACTGGGATTCGATCTTCCCGGTCTTCAAGAACCTGCCCGACCTGCAGGCCGGCGACGGCAAGGTCTGGATGGTGCCGTGGGACTGGGGCAATACCTCGATCCTCTACCGCACCGATCTGGTGAAGAACCCGCAAGCCAGCTGGAACCTGCTCTGGGACAAGCAATATGCCGGGCGCATGGCGACCATCGATGCCGTCCACGACACACCGGTGGTGGCGGCCCTTCTGGCCGGCGTCAATCCATTCGACATGACACCGCAACAGATGGACAAGGTGGCGGAAAAACTGCGCGAGCAGCGCCCGCTGCTCTCGAACTATACCACCGACATGACCTCGGTCGAACAGGCACTGGCGAGCGGGCAGCTGGTCGCGGCCATGACCTGGAACGCCTCGGCCACCTCGCTGAAGAAGCAGGGCGTGCCTGTCGAGTTCATGAAGCCGAAGGAAGGCATGCTGACCTGGGCCTGCGGTTTCGTCATGCTCAAGGACGCCAAGAACGTCGACCTAGCCTATGACTTCATCAACAGCCGGCTGGAAACGGATTCCGGAAAGTATCTGATCCAGGCCTACGGCTATGGCAGCTCGACCAGCTCGGCTTTCGCCGCTGTGCCGAAGGAGGAGTTGGAGAAACTGCAGCTGCCTTCCGATCCCGAGGTGATGCTGAAGACCACGATCTTCACCGGACCGATGAAGCAGAATGACGAACTCGCCAAGATGTTCGAGAAGGTCAAGGCAGGCGGCTGAGCCTGGTTCTTCCTTCTCCCCTTGCGGGAGAAGGTGTCGCCGAAGGCGACGGATGAGGGGTGTTCCAGATGGCACCGACAGCACTCCGGCCAACACCCCTCATCCGTCTCGGCGCCTCGCGCCGATCCACCTTCTCCCACAAGGGGAGAAGGGAAAACCTAACCAAACAAGGACGAACGAATGGACATGCTGGACGAAGCGGCTGAGAAGCCGAAGGACGACGCCGACATCAGGGTCGGCCGGCGCGTGCGGGCGCTCAGGCTGGAGCGCAATCTCTCGCTGGCCGAACTTGCCGCCAAAGCCGGTGTCTCGATAGGTGCGCTAAGCCAGATCGAGCGCGGCATGTCGTCATTGCGGGTCCGCGTGATCTGGCCGCTTGCGGCCGCCCTCGATATAGAGCCGTCGGCGCTGATCGCCGACGGCAATGATGTCGGCAACGATCTTTATTGCGTGCGCGCCAACAGCCGGCGTCAGATCCCGGTCAAGTCGGAAGGCATCGCCAAGGCGCTGCTGTCGCCGCCGGCCGCCACGCTGACCGGCATGCTGGTGACCGTGGAAGCCGGTGGCGGCACCGCCGAAGCCTATGCTCATGCCGGCCATGAATTCGGCTTCGTCCTGTCGGGCGAGGTCGAGCTGGTGGTCGATTCGACCAGATACGGGCTGAAGGCCGGAGACAGCTTCGCCTTCAAGAGCACGTTGCTGCATGCCTTCCGCAATCCGGGCAGCGAGCGCTGCCAGATCCTGTGGGTCAACACGACCAAACCGTCCGAGGTTCGCGATGGCGCCTGATCCGCTCGTCCGGCTGGACAAGGTCTCCAAGATTTTCCCCGGCGGCATCATCGGGCTCGACGCCGTCGATCTCGATATTTCGCGCGGCGAGTTCCTGACCCTGCTCGGACCGTCCGGCTGCGGCAAGACCACCAGCCTGCGGGTCATCGCCGGATTCGAGAGCCCGTCGAACGGCAAGGTCCTGCTCGAAGGCCGCGACATCACGGCGCTCAGGCCCTTCGACCGTCCTGTCAATACCGTGTTCCAGGACTACGCGCTGTTCCCACACATGAACGTTGCCGAAAATGTCGGCTTCGGCCTGTCGCTGCGCAAGCTCTCCGGTGCCGAACAGGTAAAGCGCGTCGGCGCAGCGCTCGACATGGTCGGCCTTGCCGAGAAGCTCGGCGCCCGCGTGTCCGAATTGTCGGGTGGCCAGCGCCAGCGCGTCGCGCTTGCCCGCGCCATCGTCTGCGAGCCGCGTGTGCTGCTGCTCGACGAGCCGCTGTCGGCGCTCGACGCGCATCTGCGCGAGCAGATGCAGGTCGAACTGAAGCGGCTGCAGTCGCGGCTTGGCACCACTTTCGTCATGGTCACGCACGACCAGACCGAGGCGCTGTCGATCTCAGACCGCATTGTCGTGATGAACAAGGGCCGCATAGAGCAGATTGCGCCGCCGGCGACCCTTTACGACCGCCCCGCCACCAAATTCGTCGCCAGCTTCATCGGCACCATGAATCTTCTGCAGTCGCGCTTTGTCGGCCGTGACGGCGAGCGCTTGCGGTTCATCGCCGGCGCTCTGCCGCTGGAAGCGATTTCGGATAAAGGCGAGCTGCCTGGCGAGGGCACGGTGCGCACCATTGGCGTGCGTCCGGAGGACCTTTTGGCCACGACCGAGGCGGCGGCCGGTACTGCACCGGTGCGGGTGAACAGCATCGTCTTTCACGGCCGCACCTTGCGCCTTCATGCAGAGTTGGGGCAGGGGACACAGGTGGTGATCGACGCGCCGCGCCGGACAGAGGGTTTTCAATTCAGCGTCGGCGACGTGGCGCATATCAGCCTGCGCCGTGGTGCCAACTGCCCTATGCTGCCTAGCTAGTCTCACTCATTTCCAGAAAACCGGAGCACGACCCATGAGCAATCATCTCAATTTTTTCATCGGCGGCAAATGGGTCGGCCCGGTGGTTCCGGCAACGCTGGATGTGATCGATCCGTCCACTGAAGAGGCCTACACCAAAATCTCGGTCGGCTCGAAAGCCGATGTCGACAAGGCCGTGGCTGCAGCCAAGGCGGCATTCCCGGCCTTTTCGCAAACGACCAAGGCCGAGCGCCTGAAGCTGCTGAAGCGTATCCTCGACGTCTACAATGAGCGCTACGAGGACATCGCCCAGGCGGTCAGCCAGGAAATGGGCGCGCCGATCAGGTGGGCGCGCGAGGCGCAGGCCTGGGCGGGCAGGGCGCACATGGAAGCTACCATCAAGGCGCTGGAGGATTACGAATTCAGCGAGAAGCGCGGCACCACCATGGTGGTCAAGGAGCCGATCGGCGTCTGCGCGCTGATTACACCGTGGAACTGGCCGCTCAACCAGATAGTCTGCAAGGTGGCGCCGGCCATCGCCGCCGGCTGCACCGTCGTTTTAAAGCCTTCCGAAATCGCGCCGATCAGCGGCATCATCTTTTCCGAGGTGATGGACGCCGCCGGCACGCCGAAGGGCGTCTACAATATGGTGAATGGCACTGGTCCGGATGTCGGCCAGGTCATGGCTGGCCATCCCGACGTCGACATGGTCTCGTTCACCGGGTCGACCCGGGCCGGCATCATCGTCGCCAAGACGGCGGCCGAGACGGTAAAGCGCGTCGCGCAGGAGCTCGGCGGCAAATCGGCCAACATCGTGCTGCCCGACGCTGACTTCGAGACGGCGGTGCGCAAGGGTGTCAACGCCTGCTTCGGCAATAGCGGCCAGTCTTGCGATGCGCCGACTCGCATGCTGGTGCCGGCCGCCCGTCACGACGAGGCGCTGACGATCGCCAGGAAGGCCGCCGAACGGCACAAGGTCGGCGACCCGCGCTCGGAGGAGACGAAGCTCGGGCCGGTGGTCAGCAACATCCAGTTCGACAAGATCCAGCGGTTGATCGAGGCAGGTATCGCCGAGGGTGCGACGCTGGTCACCGGCGGCCCCGGCCGGCCGGAACACCTCAACCGTGGCTATTATGTGCGACCGACCGTTTTCGGCCACGTCAGGCCTGGCATGACCATCGAGAAGGAGGAGATTTTCGGGCCGGTCCTGTCGGTCATCTCCTACGATGACGATGATGATGCGGTGAAGATCGCCAACGACACCGTCTATGGCCTGGCTGCCTATGTGCAGTCCGGGGATATCGACCACGCCCGCAAGATTGCCAGCCGGCTACGCGCCGGGCAGGTCTCGATCAACTATCCGGAATGGGACACGTTCGCGCCCTTCGGCGGCTACAAGCAGTCCGGCAACGGCCGCGAATACGCCGACTGGGCCATCCACGACTTCCTCGAGATCAAGGGCATCATCGGCTACGGCGCCTGAGCGTTCAACATTGGCATTACGCCAACCGTCAAGTTTGTTGCGAGCGTTGGTGCCTCGGCACCGGCGTTCGGTTGAACGGCCACGACGGCTCCGTGGCCGCAATGTGAGTGCGAAGCAGGGTCGCCTCAGATCGTCTTGAGATAGCCGGCCAACTGATCCGCCACCGTGCCCCAGCCGTCGTGAAAGCCCATCTCCTCGTGGCAAGCGTGAAAATCGCCGACGGCCGGCGAGGCCGCTGGAAAAGTCAGAGGCGCGGTTTTACGGTGCCGCTAGAATCGACCGGTCCGAGGATCCGTTTTGACGATCACCATGTACGGCATTACCAATTGCGATACGGTCAAGAAGGCGCGTTCCTGGCTGGCGAGCCATGATGTTGCCTATCGCTTTCACGACTACAGGGCAGACGGGCTTGAAGCGGATCGGCTGAACGGCTGGTCAGGCAAGGTCGGCTGGGAAATCCTGCTCAACAAGGCGAGCACAACGTTCCGTGAACTGTCGGACGAGGACAGACTGGGCTTGGACGAGAACAAGGCCAAGGCGCTTATGCTGGCCAAACCGACGATGATCAAGCGTCCGGTGCTGGAACTTGGCGACAGGGTTCTCGTTGGCTTCAAGCCTGATGTTTATCAGCAGGCGGTGAGTGGGAAATAGGACCGACCCGCCATGATCCGTCGCGTCCCCCTCTGTCCTGCCGGACATCTCCCCCAACAAGGGTGGAGATTGGCAGCTTCGGCGCTCCGCTCACCACTGCAACCTTGGATATTGGCGATAGCCGGCGACATGCCGCCTGCCTGCATATTGATCGTATCAAACGCTTGTGGTTTTCCCACGCAAATAGCTCGCCAGCGCCACCGCGTTATTGTGCTTCTTGTCATGCGCGCCGTAGAGCAGCGTCACCCGGCCTTTGTCGAGCAGAGCGCACAGCTGGCCGACCGCCTCGCCGTTCCGGTCGAGCTCATCGCGGTATCGCCGCTGGAACTCCGCCCAGCGCGCCGGCTCATGGCCGAACCATTTGCGCAACCCATTGCTTGGCGCGATGTCCTTTAGCCATAGCGTCAGCGCCGCTTCCTCTTTGCGGACGCCGCGAGGCCATATGCGGTCGACGAGCACCCGCTGCCCGTCATCGGGCGCCGGCGGCTCATAGATGCGCTTTACCGCGAGCTCCATTGCCAATTCCGCATGGGCCAGCAGGCGCCGCTGCTTGCTGCCCTTCGTTTAGAGATCCCGGGCCTAAACCCACTCGCCCTTGCGCATCACCGGCACGCGGCTGCCGTCCTTATGGACGCCGTCTATGTCGATCTTGTCCGAGCCGATCATCCAGTCGATGTGGATGAAACTCTTGTTGCCGCCGCGCGCCGCGATCTCGTCCTGGCCGAGCGAGGCGCCGTCGACGAAGCACTTCGAATAGCACTGGCCGAGCGCGATGTGGCAGGCGGCGTTCTCGTCGAACAGCGTGTTGAAAAACAGCAGCCCGCTCTTGGCGATCGGCGAGGAATGCGGCACCAGCGCCACCTCGCCGAGACGGCGCGAGCCTTCGTCGGTGTCGAGCACCTTCTGCAGCACATCCTCGCCCTTCGTGGCCTTGGCCTCGACAATGCGGCCCGCCTCGAAACGCACCGCAATGCCGTCGATCAGGGTACCCTGATAGGACAGCGGCTTGGTGCTGGTGACATGGCCTTCGACTCGCCTTGCATGCGGCGTGGTGAAAACCTCTTCGGTCGGGATGTTGGGGTTGCAGGTGATGCCGTTCTTGGCGGTCGAGGCGCCGCCCATCCACTCGTGGCCGTCGGCCAGCCCGACGGTCAGGTCGGTGCCGGGGCCGGTGAAATGCAGCGCGTGGAAATTGTGGCCGTTCAGCCATTCGGTGCGGCTCTTCAACGCCGCATTGTGCGCCGTCCAATTGCCGATCGGGTCTTCGACATCCACCCGCGAGGCGGCAAAGATAGCGTCGGCGAGCTTGGCCACGGCGACGTCGTCAGCGTCGTCCGGGAATACCTGCTTGGCCCAGGCCTGATCGGGATAGGCGACGATGTTCCAGTTGATGTCGAAGCCGGTGATCTTCTCCAGCGCCGGCTTGTAGGCCATCGAATTCGCCTTGTTGGCACGCGCCACCTTTGCCGGGTCCTGCGCCGAAAGCAGCGACGGATCCTCGCCGCGCACGGCGAGCCTAGCCGCATTGTTGGCGAAGGCTTTTGCCATGCCTTCGTAGAGCCAGCCGGCGGCGCGGTCGAAACCGGCGTCGGCGCCGTAGCGGAAGCGCGCGAGAGTGATCTCATCGTCGTTGAAGATCGGCGTCACCAGGCCCGCGCCTGCCTTGTAGGCGTGCTCGATGATCCGCCGCGTCAGAGGCAGCGCGGCGATAGACGAGGTCAGCACCAGATCCTGCCCCGGCTGCAATTGCAGCCCGACCTTGACGGCGACCTCCGCCAGCCTGTCGAGCTTCACCGGGTCGATGCTTGCGGAAACGCCGCGCGAATGTGTGGTCATGATCCTGCCTGCCGTGATTGGGGACTGTTTCTTACATAGACCGGCGCTGCCGACCTTTCCACTCTGATGACGCCGGCAGGTCTAGCTGGCGCTCTCGAGCGACCTGAACTGCGCCATCGTCGCCTCGATCTCTTCGCGGATCCAGGTCTTGAAATCCCTGACCTTGCGGCTTTCGCCCTTGCTGGCCGAAGTCACCAGCCAATAGCCGAGGCCGCTCTGGGCGCGTATGCCGAACGGCGCGACGAGACGTCCGTCGGCCAGTGCGTCGGCGGCCAGCAAATGCCAGCCGAGCATGACGCCGTGACCGGCAATCGCCGATTCCAGGCACAGCATCGGATCGGTGAAGCGCGCGCCGTTCATGAAGGTGACCGGCTCCACTCCGGCCGCTTCGAACCAGCTCTCCCAACTGATCATCGACCTTTCGTCCGTGATCGCACAGGTCAAAGCAAGGTCCTCGATCGATTTCAGCTTGCTGGCGATCACCGGTGCGCAGACCGGAAACACCTCCTGCGCCAGCAGCAATTCGGCCCGCCCGCCCGGCCATTTGCCGTCGCCGAGCCGGATGGCGACGTCGATGTCCGAACGATCGAGATCGGCAAGCCGCACCGAGGCATCGATGCGCAGGAGCACGTTCGGATGGCGGGCAAAATGCCGCGACAGCCGCGGCAGCAGCCATTTCGAGGCGAAAGCCGGCGCCACCGAAACCACGAGCGTGCACTCCGAGCTTTCGTCGGCAAGCGCCACCGCCTGTGCGAGTTCGCGGAAGCCTGCGCTGAGCCGGGCGCTAAAGACGGTGCCGAATTCGGTCGCCACCAGGCCAGCTGGCGTTCGTTCGAACAGCGCCCGGCCGAGCTGCTTTTCTGTCCGGTTGATCTGCTGGCTGACGGCGCTGACCGAGACGTTGAGCTCGCCGGCCGCCGCCGCAAGCGAGCCCAGGCGGGCAACGGTTTCCACGGCGCGCAAGCCGTTGAGATGGACGCGGTTCAGAGTAGCCATACAGTTTTTCTAAACTGGAGCGGCGGAAATCTCAATTGCCAGACGCTAACGAACGGCGGATTCTAAGTGGGTTACGCAGAGTGAGGAGGCAAATCCGATGAAGATCTTATCATGGCTCGGCGCCTTTTCCCCGATCGGAACGCAGCCGCACCGGCATGACAGCGAGGCCATCAATTGGGTGACCGATCCGCTGTCGCATCCGGTGCTCGACACCATGTCGGAGCGCGAACTCGCCGACATACCGTTCAGGCTGACCGCGCGTCGTACCCGCTTCGAGACGGCCCCGCCAAGGACCTGCTGCGGCTGAACAAGGACTTGCTGGCACTTCAGGTGAGCCGGCCGCCGACGCGGCTGCGCAGCCCTTCTGGCCCAATAAAAGGCGGATTGTCTCGCCGGCAGGCGCACCTATGGTGCACCGCGATGAACATCGCTTCGCCCTTGCGCCTGGCAATCGCCGGCATGATCGCCCTGGCCGTCGCCATGGGCATCGGCCGTTTCGTCTATACGCCGATCCTGCCCGGCATGATGGAAGAGCTCGGCCTGTCGCCGGCCGATGCCGGCTGGATCGCATCGGCCAATTATCTCGGCTACCTCGTCGGCGCGCTTGCCGCCACCGGCGGCTGGGCGCAAGGCCGCGAGCGCCAGCTGATGCTGGCCGGCCTTGCCGCCACCGCGATCCTCGCCGGCCTGATGGGCCTGACCGGTACCATGCCCGGCTTTCTCCTCATCCGCTTTCTTGCCGGCGTTGCAAGCGCCTTTGTCCTGGTCTTCATGACCAGCATCGTTTTCGGTCATCTCGCCGCGGCCGGTCGAAACGACCTGCAGGCGCTGTATTTCGGCGGTGTCGGCCTCGGCATCGCGGCGTCCTCGGCGCTATTGGCGCTCCTCGTCACCGAACATGCGGGCTGGGCGGCGGGCTGGCTGTGGTCGGCGGTGATTTCTGCCTGCGGCTTTGCCGCCGTCGCCTTGCTGGCCGGCGGCACCTCGGCCGCGAACAGCACCACCGGGAGCGAGCCGGCCTTGCCGAAGCACCGGTCGCTGGTGAAGATCATCGTCGCCTACGGCCTGTTCGGCTTCGGCTACATCGTCACGGCAACGTTCCTGGTCGCCATCGTCCGCCAGGGCGGCGGCGGCCGCGTCTTCGAGGCCGTGGTCTGGATGGTCACCGGCCTTGCCGGTTCCCCCTCGGTCTGGCTGTGGCAGAAGCTTACGGCCAGGATCGGGCTCTATGCCACCTATGCCCTGGGGTGCCTGGTCGAGGTGGTCGGCGTCAGCGCCAGTGTCGTCATGGGCGGGCGCACCGGGCCGCTGCTCGGCGGCCTTCTTGTCGGCGGCACCTTCATAGCCATCACCGCGCTTGGCCTGCAGGCCGGCAGGCAGCTTGCTCCGCAAGCACCACGCCGGATGCTGGCGGTGATGACGGCCGCCTTCGGCCTCGGCCAGATCATCGGCCCGATCGTCGCCGGGCTGCTTGCGCAGGCCTCGGGCAACTTTTTCCTTGCCTCGATCGTGGCCGCCGCCGTCCTGCTCGCTTCCGGCGCGATCGCCTGGTCGGCTGCGCCAAAATCGCCATGATTATGGTCTTGCTCGGTTGCGGGCATCGGGCACGGGCATTTTCTTTCCCACTAATGTGTGACTTTATGCCCGCTGAACCCCGCTGATTTGCGCATCGACCGAGGATTTCCCCACAGTGTTTGTATCCTTCTTTCCACAGCCGAAATTGTTCTTCACGTCGCTGGTTCTGTGGACGCTGGCTGGAATCTTGTTCTGGTTTTTTGGCGGCGAGCAGCTAGGCGCTGTTTTTGGGCTGCCGCCGGCACCGGCCAATGTTCCTCCAGTCCTTGGAATGCCGATCTTCTGGACCAAGCCGTTCATCTGGTTCTACATCTATTTCGGATTTCTGATTGGAGCCTTCTACGCCTTCTGGCGCTTTTACTCTCCCCATCCCTGGCAGAGCTGGTCGATCCTGGGTTCGGCGCTGATCGTGTTTTCAACATATCTCAATGTGCAGATTTATGTGGCGCTGAATAATTGGCGCGGACCCTTCTTCGATCTGTTCCAGAAAGCGATTACGACTCCCGGCTCTGTGACTGCCGGCGATCTCTATTCGATGTTTTGGATTTACGCTTGGATCGGCGCGGCAGGGATGGGCTTGTACGTCGTGACGCGGTTTTTCGTCAGCCACTACATCTTTCGTTGGCGCACGGCGATGAACGACTATTACATGGCCTATTGGCAGAGGCTGAGATTCATCGAAGGTGCATCGCAGCGCGTGCAGGACGACACGATGCGGTTCTCCACGACCATGGAACTTCTCGGCGTGGCTCTGATCGACTCCGTAATGACACTGATAGCATTCTTACCTTTGCTCGCCCAACTCTCGACGCACGTGAGGGTTCTCCCTCTCGTCGGCGAAATTCCCTACTCGCTGGTGGTCGCCGCGGTAACCTGGTCGATCTTTGGAACGGTGCTGCTCATGTTCGCGGGCATTAAGTTGCCGGGGCTGGAGTTCAAGAACCAAAGGGTCGAGGCCGCCTACCGCAAGGAATTGGTCTATGGTGAAGACGATGCAGCGCGAGCCAGCCCTCCAACGGCTGCACAGCTCTTCTCTCACGTCCGGAGAAACTACTTCACCCTCTACTTTCACTATGCCTATTTCAATGTCGTACGATCTGGTTTTCAGCAAGCTGACGCCATCTTTTCAAGTCTCATACTCATTCCCACTATTGCCGCGGGAACAATCACGCTGGGCATATGGCAGCAGGTCTCGACTGCATTCAGCCAGGTCAGTTCGTCATTCCAGTATTTGGTAAATGCTTGGCCGACGATCGTCGAGTTGATCTCGATCTACAAGCGTCTGCGTGCTTTCGAGGCCACTCTGGAGGGAGCGCCGCTTCCGGAGATAGATAAAGAGTATCTGGAGCGCGAGCAGGCTGGAGTCCCGCCGGAGGATCAGCCAGCGACGTGATCGACGTCGACGGTCAGCCGCCTACGTTTTGCACTGCGTCCTGAGGCTCGCGCGCATGCGAAACATAATCGCGAAAACTGATGCACTCGACGTCCGCTTTGATGCAGACCTCGCCGGCAAAGCGTTCCAGCGCGTTCCAGTAGGCGCCGTCATTCATCAGCGTGAAGTGGAAGCCGAGCTCAAGCGGAATGCGCTTGCCCTGATATTGCGCATCGAAGGCGGCGCGGAACGCGTTATAGGTCCGGTCAGCGAACTCTTCCGCCATGCTCGGCCGCTCGAAGCCGCCGGAATGCCTGACATAGAGATTGTAATCCATGGCGATCACCCGCCTTGAGCTCGGCCCTTCCGGGATCTGCGGTAGCGAAAAGCGCGTGATGCCGTTGACGGTCGGTGGCTCAACCGGCCCACGCGAGACGCCGCTTGCGTCGAGCAGGAAGCCGGCCGCGGGCAGCGCCTCGTAAAGCGCCTTGTTTGCCGACAGATAAGGCGCGCGGAAGCCGACCACCGACTTACGGGCAAAATCGCGCCAGCCCTTCGGTTCAGCAGCAATGCCGTTGATCGAATAGGCGTTTTCGAGAACATGCCTGAAGGCGCCAAATTCGCTCAGCCAGTCGGCCTTGCTCCAGTCCTTGCCGTCGAAATGACCGCAGCCATGGCTGCCGATGTCGTGGCCTTCCGAGGCGGCGAGGTTGATCTGCTCGAGCCGCTCGGCGACTTCCTGTTTGGAGGCGGCAAAGCCGATGTTCGATTTGCCTTCTGTCTTGCCGGGCGCGGTGTATTCCTTGCGTGTCTCGGGCGACAGCAGGAACACGCAGGAGACGAAATAGGTGAAATGCGCACCCGTGCGTGCGGCCAGCGCCCGGCTGCGCTGCCACTGCGAAATGTCGCGGGCGCTGTCGAATGAGATAATGACGATCTGCTTCGGTTTTGCGGGCGGCGCCGGCGGGTCGGCAAAAGCCGCGCCGGCAGCAAACACGGCAATGGAAAACGCAATAACGCGGGACAAATGGGGCAAAGGCATCTGACTTGATTTAGGGAATGTAGAAGCGACGCCTACCGGTGAAATATGGCACGGGTACGATCGACCTGTCGGCCGCCGTTGGCGGCGACTGCCTCGTGAATAGGCGATTTTCCTGCCGAACCCCTTCCATGCCGGCAAAATTTCGCTAAAACGCGGGCTCATCAACCGCCCCGGCCGGGGCATGAATGGTTTTGATCCATGTCGGACGACAGTTTTATCCGCGAAGTCAACGAAGAGATTCGTCGCGACCAGGCGCATGCGCTGTGGGACCGTTTCGGTCCCGCCTTGCTTGTGCTGGCCGTGCTGGTGGTGCTCGGCACTGCCGCTGTCGTTGGCTACCGCTATTGGGACGAGACCCGCGCCAACCGCTCCGGCGATGCCTTCTCGCAGGCGCTCAAGCTTGCCAATGACGGGAAGAACGACGAGGCGCTTGCCGCTCTGGAGGCGTTGGAGAAGGACGGCTACGGCGCCTATCCGCTGCTCGCCCGCATGCGCGCGGCAACCGTCAAGGCGGACAAGGGCGACGTCGACGCCGCCGTCAAGGATTTCGACGAGGTCGCCGCCGATACCAAGATCCCCTCCGGCATTCGCGACATGGCGCGTCTCAGGGCAGCGCTGCTTCTGGTCGACCACGGCTCTTTCGCCGATGTCTCCAGCCGCGTCGAGGCGCTCACCGCCGACACCAACACGCTGCGCCATACGGCGCGCGAGGCGCTTGGCCTTGCCGCCTGGAAGGAAGGCAAGGCGGCGGATGCATTGAAGCTGTTCGACCAGATCGCCGCGGATGACGGCGCCCCGCGCAACACGCGCGAGCGGGCGACATTGATGTCCGAGCTGATCCGCGGCTCGGGCGGCGTGTCGTGATAGTCCATGACCTTCAAAGTCGCCATCATCGGCCGGCCTAACGTCGGCAAATCGACCCTTTTCAATCGGCTGGTGGGAAGGAAGCTGGCGCTTGTCGATGATACCCCCGGCGTCACTCGCGATCGCCGCGTCCATGCCGCAAAGCTCTACGACCTGCATTTCGACGTCATCGACACCGCCGGCTTCGAGGATGCGGCTGCCTCGACGCTGCCCGGCCGCATGCGCGCCCAGACCGAGATCGCCATCCGCGAGGCCGACCTGATCTTTTTCACGATCGATGCCAAGTCCGGGCTGATGCCCGACGACAAGACCTTCGCCGAGATCGTGCGCAAGTCCGGCAAGCCGGTTGTCGTCGTCGCCAACAAAGCCGAGGCGCGCGGCGCCCAGGGCGGCATGCTGGAGGCCTGGGAGCTCGGCCTTGGCGAACCGATCCCGGTCTCGGCCGAACACGGCCAGGGCCTGCCCGATTTGCGCGACGCGGTGATCGCAGCGCTTGGCGAGGCGCGCGCCTTCGGCGAGGACGAAGAGGCCGGCGAGGATGAGGTCGCCGCCAGCGAGGTGCTGATCGGCGAGGACATCACCGACCCGGACGCCGAGCCGAGCTATGACGACACCAAGCCGATGCGCATCGCCGTCGTCGGCCGCCCCAACGCCGGCAAGTCGACGCTGATCAACGCGCTGATCGGCGAGGAGCGGCTGTTGACCGGCCCTGAGGCCGGCATCACTCGCGATTCCATCTCGGTCGACTGGGACTGGCATGGCCGCCGCTTAAAATTGTTCGACACCGCCGGCATGCGCCGCAAGGCCAGGATCCACGAAAAGCTCGAAGTGATGTCGGTGCAGGACGGCTTGCGCGCCATCCGCTTTGCCGAGATCGTCATCATCGTGTTCGACGCCACCATTCCCTTCGAGAAGCAGGATCTGCAGATCGCCGACCTGATCATCCGCGAAGGCCGTGCCCCGGTGATCGCCTTCAACAAATGGGACCTTGTCGATCATCCCCAGGAGTTGCTGGCCGAGCTGCGCGAAAAAACCGAGCGGCTGCTGCCGCAGGCGCGCGGCATGCAGGCGGTGCCGGTGTCGGCCGAGACCGGGCGTGGCCTCGACAAGCTGATGGATGCCGTCATCCGGACGCATCGAGTTTGGAACAGCCGTGTGTCGACCGGCAAGCTCAACCGCTGGCTGGAAGGCATCCTGGCGCATCATCCGCCGCCCGCTGTCGCCGGGCGTCGGCTGAAGATCAAATATGTCACGCAGGCCAAGACGCGGCCGCCGGGCTTCGTCGTCTCCTGCTCACGGCCGGATGCGATGCCACAATCCTACGTCCGCTATCTCTCGAACAGCCTGCGCGAGGCTTTCGACATGCCCGGCGTGCCGATCCGCATCGCCTTGCGCACCTCGGACAATCCTTTCGCCGGCAAGGCAAAGAAGCGCCGCTAGGCGCCACTTCTCCTTTACGCCACTTTGCGCAAGACAGGCGCCGATTGCGTCTGCGGCAACGCTTCGAGCGCTGCCTGCAGCAGGATGTCGCCGAGCCGCGCTGCCACGGGGTCGGGCTCGGCCTCCTTGCGGTGCAGGAACAGCGCCATCTTGGGCAAGGCGGGCAGCCCGGCGATCTCCGGCGTCATCGCCCTGACGGTGGCCGGCAGGCCGATATCGGTGCGGATCGTCAGTCCGAGCCCGGCGGCGACGGCTGCCCAGATGCCGCCAAGGCTCGGGCTGGAGAAGGCCATCCGCCATGCCAGGCCGGCGCGGTCGAGCGTTTCGGTCGCCACGCTGCGCAGCAGGCACGGCGCTTCGAGCGCCACCAGCGGCAACGCCTCGCCATCACGCAGGCTGATCTCGATCTGTTTTGCCGGGCCGATCCAGCGCATCTGGACGTCGGCGACATGCCGGCTGTAGGGCAGCGTCGCGCCATTGTGCCAGGCAAGCGCGATATCGAGGCTGCCCGAAATGATCCGTTCGGCAAGCTCATGGCTGCGTGCGATCCTGGCCTCGATCTTGACCTTGGGATGGGCGCGGGCGAAGCGCCCGAGCACCTCCGGCAGCACGGCCTCGCCGAAATCCTCCTGTAGCCCAAGCCGCACCCAACCCTCCAGCTCGACATCGTGGATGGCGGAGGCGGCCTCGTCATTGAGCTCGATCAGCCGCCTCGCGTAGCCGAGCATGGTCTCGCCCGCGTCCGTCAGCGCCAGGCCACGCCCAGATTTGCGGAAGATCGGCATCGCCGCCTGCTCCTCCAGCTTCTTCAATTGCGCACTGATTGCCGAGGTCGAGCGGCCGAGCCGGTCGGCGGCCTTGGCGAAGCTGCCCAGCTCCATGCCGGTAACGAAGCTGCGCAGAACGTCGAGATCGAATGTCACGCGTCGCATGCCAATAATCCTGATATTCGGGACATTACGTCAAAAACTTCCTGATATTCAGTACGAAGCTATGGCGGTAGAGAGAGCGCGTCAAGACCGAATGCAGCCGACCCATGCAGGAGCTGAACCATGTCCGCTGTCGCCACACGAGCAGAATGCAAACCGCTTCGCCCGGCCGCCGTTACCACCCCGTCAGAGGCGGCGGTGCTTCGAGCCAATCATCGCTGGAAGGTGCTGGGCATCGGCGTCGCCGCCAATGCCTGCTTTTCCGCGACCTTCTCCGGCATTCCGGCCACGGCGGTGTTCCTGCGCTCGGGCTATCATCTCTCCAATGGCGAGCTCGGCCTGGCGCTTGGTCTTCTCGGCCTGGGTGTGGCGCTGAGCGAATTGCCGTGGGGGCTGCTGACCGATCGCTGGGGCGACCGCCGCGTGCTGCTGACGGGGCTCGGCGCAACCGCGGTCTGGCTGCTTGTCATGGCCGCGCTGGTCGTGCCGTCACCGGCCCATATTCCCGGCATCGCGCTTCTCGCCGCTGCCCTGCTGGTCACCGGATTGCTCGGCGGCAGCGTTAACGGCTCCAGCGGCCGCGCCATCATGGCCTGGTTCGGCGAAGGCGAGCGCGGCTTTGCCATGAGCATCAGGCAGACGGCGGTGCCGCTTGGCGGCGGGCTTGGCGCGCTGGTGCTGCCGTCGCTCGCTTCGGCCCATGGCTTCACGGCGGTCTTCGGACTGCTGGCGGCTGCCTCCGCGGTCTCGACCTCGCTCGCCTGGCGCTGGCTGCATCAGCCGCCGGCGCATGACGACGCCCGTTCGAGCAGCGCGGCAAAGCCGGCCGGCCCGGCGCCGCTGCGCAACCCGGCCGTCTGGCGCATCGCGACAGCCATTGGCCTGCTTTGCTTTCCGCAGGTGGCGGTGCTCACCTTTGCTTCCGTGTTCCTGCATGATTTCGCCGGCATGGGAACAGCCGTGATCAGCGCCAGCCTCGCTGCCGTGCAGGTCGGCGCCATGGTCATGCGCGTCTGGAGCGGCCGCTACACCGACCGTCACGGCAACCGCCGGTCGTTCCTGCGTCTGTGCAGCATGCTGAGCGTGGCCGCCTTCACCGTGCTTGCGGCGCTCGTCTTGTTTTCGGGCCAATTCTTGTCAGGCCAAGCGCCGATGCTGTCGCCGGCGATCGTTGCGATGCTGGTCGTGGCCGGCGTCTGCGTCTCCTCCTGGCACGGCGTTGCCTACACCGAGCTTGCGACGCTGGCCGGCGCCAGCCAGGCCGGAACGGCGCTCGGCCTCGCCAACAGCCTGGTCTTCATCGCCTTCTTCCTGGTGCCGATCGCCATTCCCGGGCTTCTCGTGCTCTGCTCGTGGGCAGGCGTCTGGCTGGGTGCGGCTATTTGCGCGCTGATCGCCTGGCCGATCTTTCTTCCGTCAAGCGACGGCCGCAAAAGCGCCTGACTTCGACACGAGATGGGAAAACAACGTTCTAAGCTGTTAACGCCCCATCAAGGTTAATGCATCATTGTAGCTCTCCAGTGGGGTCCGTTGCGTTTCTGGAGAGTTCCGTGCATCGACGTGTTTTGACGCGGCTTGTCGCCGCCGCCGGTGAGAAAAAGCGTTCCTTCCTGTCTCCCCTCGTTATTGGCCTTGGCATCTGGATCGGCTTTCCGACGGTCGCTGCCTATCAGGACATGACCAGCCTGGTCTCCGGCCTGGAGGCGCCGAGCGTCCGCTGGAACGCCTATGTCGAGAAATCCGTCGCCGGCTCCGTTCACGCCGCCGAAATGCCCTTCCTCGATTCCAGCAGCACCGGCTCGCTCTCCGGCTCCGGCGTTCAACTGCCCGGCATCGGCGCCGTTTCGTTTCGCGGCAAGGGCAGCATCGCCGGCACGACGCCGGACGAGGACCGCATCACGCGCGCCGACAAGAAGGGCCGCATCATCCAGGTCTCGCCCGTCTCGCCGCCGAAGAACTTCAACGCCGGCTCGATCTTCGAGCGCACCTCTTCGCTGCTCCGCCCAAGCATGGACAGCGGCCTGAGGATGGCCTTCGCCAAGCCCGAGATCAAAGGCAAGGAAATCCAGATCGCCGCCGCCTTCCACACGCGCATCGACAAGAAGCCGGATTCCGGCGTACCGGCGATGCTTGCCGCGCTGGTCAACAATGATCATCCTGACGTGCTGGCGACCGCCTACGCCTCGTCCGCTCCCGATTATGCACAGGCGTCGCCCTTCGAGGCCTTGCTGCAGGACGAGGACCCGAACGACGGCCGCTTCATTCCGCCGCTGAGCAAGGGCGATCATTCCTGGATGCAGACGCCGCTGCCGGCGAGCGTCTTTTCCAAGCCGGAGCAGGCCTGTCTCGCCAACGGCATCTATTTCGAAGCGCGCGGCGAATCCGTGCGCGGCCAGGCCGCCGTCGCCCAGGTCATCCTCAACCGCGTCCGCAACCCCGCCTATCCGAACTCGATCTGCGGCGTCGTCTACCAGAACGACAACTGGTTCAACCGCTGCCAGTTTTCCTTCGCCTGCGACGGCAGGAAGAAGCGCATCGACAACCCCGCTGCCTACAAGACCGCCCAGGATGTCGCCATGGCAGTCACAGCCGGCAAGATCTTCATTCCGGAAGTCGGCTCGTCGACCCATTATTACGCCAACTACGTCCATCCGGGCTGGGCGCGGACGATGCAGAAAATGACCAGGATCGGCCTGCACATCTTCTACCGCACCTATGGTGGCGGCTGGAGCTGAGCGCTCGGGCAGCCCTTGCGTCTTTCACGCGAGAGCGGCCGATCGAAGACGCATCGCCGCGGGGATTCGGCCGCAGCCCGCCAGAGACCGCGTCGGGCACGATGTCGCACCCGAGCAAGTGGCTGATTTATAACGAAAAAATACTTGAGCTTGAACGTCCGCCCGTGGCTTGACGGGCGCGGACCCTCTAACTATGTTGCCGGCGACTTTAAGAAGCGGACGGACGGTGACGGTCTGACCGGGCAGGGGGGTTGCGTGGCCGACAAGAATGGGCCAGACGGAACCGGCAAAACCGGCCGCGGCAAGCAGCATGAAGCCGACATCCGCGACGACGATCTTGAGCGCCGCCGGCGCGACCTTGAAGCATCACTTGCGACAAGGCGGCCGGACCGGCTCGAGGGGAAAGACGACGCGAAAACGGGCAGTGTGGCCGGGTACGGCCAGGCGCTCAAGCTGTCCAGCGAGTTCATCGCCGGGATAGTGGTCGGTGCGGCTCTCGGCTGGTTTATCGATCGCGTGGCGGGGACATCGCCATGGGGTCTGATAGTCGGTCTGCTGCTGGGTTTTGTCGCCGGCGTGCTCAACGTCCTGCGTTCAGCCGGGCTTGTGTCGGAATTCGGAACGGGCGACAAACCGCGCGATCCGAAAGAATGAATTGAGGCGCCGCATGCCGGCGCATTGAACAGAATGCTGAAGCCGTCTGCGGCTTTGATGGGGATTTAAAGTGGCTGCTGACAAGGTCGATCCGATCCACCAGTTCCAGATCCATCCGATCATTCCGATTCACATCGGCGGCTACGACCTGTCCTTCACCAATTCGGCTCTGTTCATGCTTGCGACGGTCGCTGTCGCATCGGCGTTTCTCTACCTCAGTACGTCGAGCCGCAGCCTGGTTCCGGGCCGCCTTCAGTCGGTCTCGGAAATGGCCTATGAATTTGTCGGCAATATGCTGAGGGACGCCGCGGGCACGCAAGGCATGAAGTTCTTCCCCTTCGTGTTCTCGCTGTTTATGTTCGTGCTTGTCGCCAACCTGCTTGGCCTGTTCCCGTATTTCTTCACCATCACCAGCCACATCATCGTCACTTTCGGCCTCGCTGCGCTGGTGATCGGAACGGTCCTCGTCTACGGCTTCACCAAGCACGGCCTTGGCTTCCTGAAGCTGTTCGTCCCGCATGGCGTGCCGGTCTACCTGCTGCCGCTGGTGGTGCTGATCGAGGTGATTTCCTTCGTCTCGCGTCCGGTCAGCCTGTCGGTTCGTCTGTTCGCCAACATGCTCGCCGGTCACATCACGCTGAAGGTGTTCTCGGGGTTTGTCGTCAGCCTGAGCGCGCTCGGCGCGGTCGGCGTGGCTGGTTCGGTTCTGCCGCTGGCGATGGCCGTGGCGCTGACGGCGCTGGAGCTGCTGGTCGCGTTCCTGCAGGCCTACGTCTTTGCGGTGCTGACCTGCATGTATCTCAACGACGCCCTGCATCCCGGGCACTGACAAGGTTTCCGGCATTGCCGCCGGATCGATTTTGCAACGGAATTTTAGATCCAAAGGAGTTGAACAAATGGACGCAGAAGCAGCAAAGTACATCGGTGCCGGCATCGCATGCCTCGGCATGGGCGGCGCGGGCATTGGCCTCGGCAACATTTTCGGCAGCTATCTGGCGGGCGCGCTGCGCAACCCGTCGGCAGCCGACGGCCAGTTCGGCCGCCTGATCTTCGGCTTCGCCGTGACCGAAGCGCTGGGTATTTTCTCGCTTCTCATCGCGCTTCTCGCTTTGTTCGGCTGAATGCTTGTTCGGCTGAACATTGGGAAGAATTGAACAGGTCGGCCGCGATCCTGCGGCGGGCCTGAATTTCGGGGATAGTCCATGTTCGTGACATCTGCCTTTGCGCAAGAGTCCGCGCCCGCCGTCGAAGGCGGCAGCGCTAGCACCGGCGTGCCTGCCGAGGCGCACGGCACGTTCCCGCCATTCAATCCGGCGACGTACCCCTCGCAGCTTCTATGGCTGGCAATCACCTTCGGGCTGTTTTATCTCTTCTTGAAACGGGTGGTGATGCCGCGCGTTGGCGGCATCATCGACGTGCGCAACGACCGCATTACCCAGGATCTCGACCATGCTGCCCGGCTGAAAAGCGAGGCCGATGCCGCCGTTGCCGCCTATGAGCAGGAATTGGCGGAAGCCAAGGGCAAGGCCAATGCGATCGGCCAGCAGGCCAACGATGCGGCCAAGGCGGAAGCCGAGGCTGCCCGCAAGACGATCGAGGCAGCGCTTGACCAGAAGCTTGGCGAGGCCGAGGCGCGTATATCTTCTATCAAGGCCAATGCCATGAAGGAAGTCGGCACGATCGCCGAGGACACTGCTTCGGCCATCGTCGAGGCGCTTGTCGGCGGCAAGGCCAGCAAGGCCGAAATCGCGGCCGCGGTCAAATCCGTGGCCGGGTGAGGAGCGCATCATGGACGCCACATCTCTCGCGACGCTTTGGGCAACTGTTGCCCTCGTAATCTTCCTCGGCATCGCCATCTACATCAAGGTGCCGGGCATGATCGCCAAGGCGCTTGATGCGCGTGCCGACAAGATCAGCTCCGAGCTCGAGGAAGCGCGCCGGTTGCGCGAAGAAGCCCAGCAGCTGCTTGGCCAATACCAGCGCAAGCGCAAGGAAGCCGAGCAGGAGGCGGCGGCCATCGTCGCCGCCGCCAAGCGTGAAGCCGACATGCTTGCCGCCGAGGCGCACAAGAAGACCGAGGACTATGTCGCCCGGCGCACCGCCTTGGCCGAGCAGAAGATCGGCCAGGCCGAACGCGAAGCGATCGGCGAAGTGCGTGCCAGCGCTGTCGACATCGCGGTCGAAGCCGCGCGGGCGCTGCTGGCCGGCAAGATCGACGCCAAGGCCGGCGCCGACCTGTTCAACGCCTCGCTGCAGGATTTGAAGTCGAAGCTGAATTAAGCGACTTCGACGAGAAATTCATCGAAAGTCGCCCGGGAAACCTGGCGGCTTTTTTGTTGGCGAAAGCGACTGAGCGCGTAATCTCCCCCCTCGAGGGGGAGATGTCGCCAAAGGCGACAGAGGGGGTCGGCACGTCCTGGCGCGACGCCCTATGGAACGAAAGAGAACGTTGGCGCTTCACGCGAGGCGACCCCCTCTGGCCTGCCGGCCATCTCCCCTCGAGGGAGGAGATCCGCGCCTAGCCGCCTTCGCAATGTCAATCCAAATCCGAAAAACCCTCTTCCTCCAGCACCTCGGTGCCGCCGAACCGGAACGGCGCGAAGGAGGCGCGGTGCAGCCGTGCCACTGGCCCGTGCAGATCGATCGCCGTGCGATGGCGCACAGTGGCGTAGCCCATATGCAGTTCGAAGCCGTAACGCGCATGATGGCTGCCGCAGCCGCACATCATGCGGTCGCGCATCACCTTGGCGACGATCGAGGCTGCGGCGATCGACTGCGAGCGCTGGTCGCCCTTGATCAGTGCTTTGCCCTCGCAGGGCAGCCCGGGCGGCACGTCGCGGCCGTCGGCCAGTGCCAGCTTCGGCCGGATTGACAGGGCGGCCACGGCACGGCGCATCGCCTCCAGGCTGGCCTTGAGGATGTTGGAGGCATCGATGCCTTCGGCGCTGACCGAGGCCATCGATACGGCGAGCGCGGAGCCGAGGATTTTCAGGAACAGCGCCTCACGCTGCAAATGCGTCAGCCGCTTGGAATCGTCGAGGCCGTCGGGGATGTTGGCGGGATCGAGCACCACCGCTGCCGCCACCACCGGCCCGGCGAGCGGGCCGCGGCCGGCCTCGTCCATCCCCGCCACCGGCCAAAGGCCTTCGGCCATCGCCCTCGTCTCGAACGAGAAGTCGGGTTTCTCGACGATTTCGAAGAGAAGCGGAGAATCGGAACGCGGGCGAGCCATGGTGCGGCGAGGTTCGCATCGGCTCCGATTCTCCGCAAGTCCCCTCCGGGTCGGGCGGGGCACCGGACCAGGAGGGGGCTACCGTCTGCAAGCCCGGGGACAGGACAGGCCGGACGGGATTTTTCGCCTGCTGCGGCCGCTTCAAGCGGCTGGCGCGAGACGCTTTGTCACAGCAGCATCAGCTGCTCGGTAGCCTTGGCGGCGGGGACGAACTGGTCGGTCCTGAGCGAGCGCCGCTCGGCGTTGAGGCCGAGCCGTTTGGCAGCTATCTCGAAACGCCGGCCGATCTGCCAGGCATAGGGACCGGAGCCTTTCATGCGCTTGCCCCATTCCGAATCGTAGTCCTTGCCGTCGCGCATCGAACGGATCAGCGACATGACGTGGCGATAGCGGTCGGGATAGTGGCGCAGCAGCCAGTCCTTGAAGATCGGCGCGACCTCCAGCGGCAGGCGCAGCAGCACATAGCCGGCCTCGCGCGCGCCCGCTGCCTGCGCCGAATCGAGGATGCGCTCCATCTCCGGGTCGGTCAGTCCGGGGATGATCGGCGCGACCATCACCGAGGCCGGAATGCCGGCATCCGAAAGCTGCCTGATCGCCTCCAGCCGCTTGGTCGGCGTCGACGCTCGCGGCTCCATCGTTCTGGCCAGCATCCTGTCCAATGTCGTCACCGACAATGCCACCTTGGCCAGCCCGCGTTCGGCCATGCGTGACAGAATGTCGATATCGCGGGTCACCAGCGCCGATTTGGTGACGATGCCGACCGGATGCCCGCGCGCCTCCAGCACTTCGAGGATCTCGCGCATGATCCGGTATTGCTTCTCGATCGGCTGATAAGGATCGGTATTGGTGCCGATGGCGATGGTGCGCGGCTGGTAATTATCCCTGGACAATTCCTTGTCGAGCAGCCGCGCCGCATCCGGCTTGGCAAACAGCTTCGATTCGAAATCCAGCCCCGGCGACAGGCCCATGAAGCTGTGCGTCGGCCGCGCGAAACAATAGACGCAGCCATGTTCGCAGCCGCGATAGGGATTGATCGAGCGGTCGAAGGAGATGTCGGGCGATTCGTTGCGCGTGATGATGGTGCGCGGCTTCTCGACCTGTACCTCGGTCCTGAACGGCGGCAGCTCCTCCAGCGAATTCCAGCCATCGTCAAACACGTGTCGGCTGACCGGCTCGAAACGGCCGGACGGATTGATGCCCGCCGACCTGCCGCGATTGCGGTCGGGACGAACGCGCATGCCGCTCTGCTCGATCATCGCATTCGCCATCTCGGCCCTGCCAGCGCCGAAGGCTGCAATATCGGCACGCACGATCTGTTCCATTTTGGCCCTTTCCCAGGGACTGTCCGCCCGCTGTCGAATCGCTCTGCTCATGAATGTATTCCTATCGCATTGATGAGAACAAAGCAAGAACTTTCTCGCGGCGCGCCGCAAAAACTGGCGCTGCCCACCGCTTTCCGCTATTCGGCTAAACATGCTCAGCGTCCTGATCGAAACCCTGAATGACGAGGAGGGCCTTGCCCGCACGCTCGCCTCGCTGATCGGCGGCGCGGTCGAAGGCGTGGTGCGCGACGTTCTCGTCTGCGACACCGGCTCGACCGATCAGACGCACCGCGTCGCCGAACATGCCGGCTGCCACTATGTCAGCGGCGGCATCGCCGCCGGCATCAGGCAGGCCAAGGGCGACTGGCTGCTCTTGCTGGAACCGGGCGCGCGGCTGGGAGAGGGCTGGATCGACGAGGTCGTCGCCCATACCGCCAGGCAAACCATGGCGGCGCGGTTCTCGCGGGCACGCGGCAGCCGCGCGCCGTTCCTGTCGCGCGTCTTTGCCGGAAATCGCGCTCTCGCCGAAGGCTTGGTGATCAGCAAGCGTCAGGCCGCGGCGCTGTCGAAGAACGCCCGCAGCGCCGAAGCGATCGCCCGCGGCCTGGCGACCAGGAGGCTCCACGCCGAGATCTGGGTCGCGCCGCGCAAGTGACGGCTTACCGTCCCGGTTATGGGAACTCCGCCCAAGCACATTTTCTGGCGGGTCGTCGTTTATTGTGCGTTGCACAAAATCTGGCCGGGGGTTACCATTCCCGGCGATATGGGCGAATAGGGTTTGGGGTGTGCCGGAGCGGCGACGACTAACGTCGATGCTGTTCCATCGACATTTCGAGGACCCCGATGACCCTTTCAAGCCCTGACAAGTCCGGCGCTGCAAGCCTCGAGGCGATCGCACGAAACGGCGGCACGCTGCGCCGCATCGCCGCCCGCATCCCGACCTATCTTTCCGACCTTCGCGAGAATCCGGCATGGCTGCCGATGTTCATGCTGGCCCGCACCATGCCGGCGCGGCGCCTGCACTGGCGCGGTGCAAAGCCCGTTCCGCCGGCGCGCAATGTCGGTGAAACGATGTTCGCCGGCGTTGACCGCGATGCCGTCGTCGGCGCGCTGCGCACCGAGGGGCTCTGTTCGGGCCTGATGCTGCCGGTCGCCATCCATGACGAGATCGCCCGCTTCGCCGAGCTCACGCCATGCTTCGGCAATTTCGACCGCCGGCTGGAATTCCTGCCCGAAAAACACGCCGATGCCGAAAAGCATTTCGGCCGCCCGCTGCTCAGCGGTCACTATTTCGAACGGGTCCTCGACTGCAACGCTGCGGTCGCCGTGCAGCGCGATCCGCTGCTTCTCGATATCGCAGCGCACTATCTCGGCAGCCAGGCCAAGCTGATCACGACCCGCGTCTGGTGGAGCTTTCCGACCGGTGGCGTCTCGGACGCCGACAAGAACATGGCCTCGCTCGGCAAATACCATTTCGACCTCGACGACTGGCGCATGCTGAAGTTCTTTTTCTACCTGGTGCCGGTCGACGCCGACACTGGGCCGCATGTCTATGTCCGCGGCTCCCACAACCGCCGCATCCTGAAGCATCAGCTGACGCTGCTGGTCGGCCATTCGGCGGAAGAGGTGCTGGGCGTCTACGGCGAGCAGAGCCCGGTCACGCTGACTGGGCCGGCCGGCCTCGGCTTTGTCGAGGATCCGTTCGGCTTCCATATGGGCACCGTGCCGACGCGCACGCCACGACTGATGATGGAAGTCGGCTTTGGCGTCTCGCCGCCGTCGCGCCGGCGTTTTCACGGCGAGCCGGTCATTCGCTAAACCGACGTCGCTTGGCTGATACCTCGGTTCTCAGCCGCGCCGCAAATGCTCGTCCAGCCGCGGCATGATCTCGACGAAGTTGCAGGGCATGTGCCGATAGTCGAGCTGCGGCTTCAAGATGCCGTCCCAGGCGTCCTTGCAGGCGCCGGGCGAGCCCGGCAGCACGAAGACGAAGGTGGCATTGACGACGCCGCCGGTTGCCCGGCTCTGGATCGTCGAAGTGCCGATCTTGTCGTAGGAGATGCGGTGGAACACTTCGGAAAAGCCGTCCATGCGCTTTTCGAAGATCGGCTCCAGCGCTTCCGGCGTCACGTCGCGGCCGGTGAAGCCGGTGCCGCCGGTGGTGATGACGACATCGATCGCATCGTCCTTCGACCAGCCCAGGACCCTGTCGCGGATCTTGTCGCGGTCGTCGGTAACGATGTCGCGGGCGGCCAGGACATGGCCGGCCTCGGCAATGCGGTCGGCCAGCGTCTGCCCGGATTTGTCGTCGGCGAGGCTGCGCGTATCGGAAACGGTCAGTACCGCGATGCGCACGGGAACGAAGGGGCGGCTCTCGTCAATCCTGGCCATGGGCGTCAGCCTCCGATGTCACGCTTCGCGTCGCCGCGACAAACCAGTCGGGATGGCGGCCGCGGATATCGATGGCCGCGCGCTTGGCCACATTGCCGGTCTCGAACAGCCCGAAGCAGGTGGCGCCTGAACCGGACATCCTGGCAAAACCGGCTCCGGCCTTGTTGAGCACGGAAAGCGCCTTGCCGATGGCGGGCTGGATTGCGCGCGCCGCAGGCTCGAGGTCGTTGCGGGTGATCTCCAGCCAGTTGCGGATGCTGTGGAAGTCGAGGCTGCGCGGCAGCGGCGGCAGCCCCGCATTGTCGCGGCGGCCAAGCGCCTCGAACACGTCGGCCGTCGAGACGGCAGTGCCGGGATTGACGAGCACCAGACCCAGCGCCGGGAAACCCGGCACGAGCGTCAGCTCGTCGCCGATGCCGCGGGCTATCAGCGGTCTGGCTGCGAGGCACATCGGCACGTCGGCGCCGAGCGACAGGCCGATCCGCGCCAGTTCGGCATCGCCGATGTCGAGGCTCCAGGTCTGGACCAAGGCGCGCAGCACAGCCGCCGCATCGCTCGACCCGCCGCCGACACCGGACGCGACCGGCAGGTTCTTTTCGAGCCTGATGGCGACAGCCGGTGCGTGCTGGGGACCGGCCTCGCGCCGCAGTGCGTCGCGCGCTCTCACCACCAGATTATTGTCGTCGACCGGCACCGCGGAGGCGTATTTGCCGGACACGGAAAACCCATCGCTGTCGGCAAGCTCCGTTTCGATGCGGTCGCCGAAGCGCGTGAACACAGCCAGGCTTTCGATCGTGTGATAGCCGTCGGCGCGCTGGCCGGTGACGTGCAGCGCGAGATTTATCTTGGCGTGCGCATGCGACGCGCGGATGCTGGCCTCGGCGTTCACTGGCTCGGCCGCGAGGGGGACGACGGTCAATCCTTGGCCAGACGGTATTCGCCGGTCTTCGGGTCCTTGACCAATGTTCCCATTGTACCGTTGGCGGCCTGCTTTTCGGTACGCCGCACCTTGGCGGTCACACGCTCGGCTTCCCTGACGAAGGAGCGGTAGCCGAAATAGGCGGCAATGCCGACGACGGCGAAGAAAATGATCTGCGGCATGTCAAACTCCTCCCTCGCAAGGCCGGCAAGGCCGCCGGTCGGGTCGGTTGATGATTTATGCTAGACGCTTTCACCGGCTTTTCAAAGCCCGAAGCGCGCCCACAGCGCGCGCTCTTCCGCCGCATCGATGACGCCGCTTGCCGCGGCGGCGGCGATATCGGGCGCCGAAAAGCTCGAGCCGAACAGGCCGAAGCGGCCGAACAGGCCGCGCGGCGCGGTGATCAGCTTGAGCTGGGTTTTTGGCCCGAACCGGCTCTTCAGCACGCTGCGCATGTCGCCGAGCGCATCGACCAGCCCGAGTTCAAGCCCCTTCTTGGCCGTCCAGAACAGGCCGGTGAACAGGTCGGGATCGTCCTTGAGCTTGCTGCCGCGCCTGTCCTTGACGAGGTCGATGAAGGTCTCGTGGACCTCCAGCTGCAGCGCCTTCAGGCGCTCGACGTCCTCCTTCTTTTCCGGTTTGAACGGGTCGAGCACCGCCTTGTTCTGGCCGGCGGTGTGGACGCGGCGCTCGATGCCGATCTTCTTCAACAGCTCCGGAAAGCCGAACGAGGCAGACACCACGCCGATCGAGCCGACGATGGAGGACGGGTCGGCAAAGATCTCGTCGCCGGCGACCGCGATCATGTAGCCGCCCGATGCCGCCACGTCCTCGACGAAAACCAGGACCTTCTTGTTCTTCTCGCTCGCCAGGTCGCGGATGCGCCTGAAGATCAGCCGCGACTGCACCGGCGAGCCGCCTGGCGAATTGATCGAGATGGCGACCGCCGGCGCGTCGAAGGAAAACAGCTTTTCGAGAAGGCCGGCGGTGGAAGCGAGCGACAGGCTCGGCCGGAACTGGCCGCCGCCGGGCATGATCGTGCCGTGCAGCCGGATGACCGGAATGGTGACGACGGCGGAGCGCCAGGATTTCGGCAGCAGGCGGTTGAAAAGGCGTTTCACGAGGGGGCGGTCTCCGGTCGATTTGCTTGACGCATGTAGGAATTCGCCGGCCAACGGCAATGCCGTCACCCCGGCAATCAGAATGGATCAGTCTCCGAAAAGCGACGCCAGCCCGTTATTGATCAGCTCTGCCCGCTCCGAAGGGCCATTGCCTGAATAGGCATGCAGCATCAGCGGTGGTTGGATCGACAGTTTGCCGCGTGCGCCGAGTGCTGCCCGGACGACGATGCGGATCGCCGCCGCTTCGGGGCGAGGATGGACGGCCAGCATCTCGGCATCGCCGAAGCGGCCGGCGATGGCATCGAGGATGGCGCCGAGCTGTTCCGGCCGGGCGATGACGGCCAGCCCGCCGCCCGGCCTGACCACCGCGGCCGCGCTGCGGATCCAGCTGTCGAACAGCCCGTCCTCCGAGACATGCGCGGCCTTTCTCAGCGGATCGGGCGTCGCGCGATCCTCGGCGGCATTGAACGGCGGGTTCATGATGACGAAATCGAAGCTGTTGTCCTCAAGTCCGGCGGCCGTTCGCGCCCGGCCCGACAGCGCGACATCGGCGACGAGCACCGAGGCGCGGTCGCTGAGATGCGCATTGCCGGGGTGGGCAAGCGTGGTGGTGGCGAAGGCCGCCATTTCCGGGGAACGCTCGACGAGCACGGCCGCGGCCCCGGGGCAGCGCGACAGGACCGCCAGGCCGGCCGCACCAGCGCCCGCGCCAAAATCGGCAAGCCGCCCGGCGAAGGAGGACGGCACGGCAGCCGCCAGCATCATCGCATCCATGCCGGCGCGGTGGCCCGCCTTTCTCGGCTGCACCAGCCAGAAGCGACCGCGATGAAAGGCATCGACCGTATGAGCCGGCATGTCCGGGACAAGGGCAGCGGGCGACGCGGACATTATTTTTGGCGGATCTCGTTAGCGATGCCGGCATCCGTCAGGATGCGCCGCGCCGCATCGGCCTTGTCGGCGTCCACCATGACACGGCGGGGCAGGATGCCGATCGAGCCGTCGAGGACGCTCATGTTCTGGTCGGCGACGAAACAGCCGATGCCGGCATCGCGCATGAGCGATTCGACAAACGAAATGATGACGGCGTCGTTGGTGCGGATGAGCTCTATCATCGGATTAGGGCCATGATCTATCGATATGGTCGAAATGGCGCCTGAAACGGCAAGAAGATGCGAGGAGAAGCGTGAAGGTCGGGGTCTTTCCCCCGGCCGAGCGGTTCGACGACGCAGCTTGCAGCCGTTTCGGCGTCCGGAGGATGTGGTCCATCTGCCCGGCTACTTTGTCGCGAAGGACTTGAAAGCCGAATGGCTTCCTGCGCCTTCGCTCCGCGTATCCGGACAGATGGCCTCACACCATTTCGATCATATCGATAGATCATGGCCCTAAACTCGCAGTTTGCGGCGTTGATGTAAACGTAGGCGTGATCATGTACCAGAGCCGGCGCGCCAATTCGCCTCTTGCCGCAGCAGTGGGTGACACCCTAGAGTCTGTCCAGGGACCATGTTGCCGTCGTGCATATCGAGGTTGGGAGTTTTGCCGTGGGTGTCGTTCTCAACATTGAAAACGGGAAGCGCGAAGCCGCCTCGATAAAGGACCTCATCGACCTGACCGCGGCCGACATGGGGCGCGTCAACAAATTGATCCTGTCGAAGGCCGGCTCCGATGTCGAGATGATCCCGGAGATTGCCAACCATCTGATCTCGTCCGGCGGCAAACGGCTGCGGCCGATGCTGACGCTCGCCGCCGCCCAGATGTTCGGCTATTCCGGCGACGGCCATGTCAAGCTCGCCACATCGGTCGAATTCATGCATACCGCGACACTTCTCCACGACGACGTCGTCGACGAAAGCGGCATGCGGCGCGGCAAGAAGACGGCGCGTATGATCTGGGGCAACCAGGCCAGTGTTCTGGTCGGCGATTTCCTGCTCGGCCAGGCGTTCCGGATGATGGTCGATGTCGGCTCGCTGGAAGCGCTCGATATCCTGTCGAGCGCTGCTTCGATCATCGCCGAAGGCGAGGTGATGCAGCTTGCCGCCGCCAAAAACCTCGAGACCACCGAGGACGAACATTTCGCGGTGATCAAGGCCAAGACCGCGGCGCTGTTCTCGGCTGCCGCCGAGGTCGGCCCGGTCATCGCCCAGGCGACGCGCAATGATCGCGCGGCACTTCGCTCCTACGGCATGAATCTCGGCCTTGCCTTCCAGCTGATCGATGACGCGCTGGATTACGGCGGCACCAGCAAGGATCTCGGCAAGAATGTCGGCGACGATTTCCGCGAGGGCAAGGTGACGCTGCCGGTGATCCTCGCCTATCGGCGCGGCACCAAGGCCGAGCGCAGCTTCTGGAAACGCGCCATCGAGGACAATGCCGCCGACGATGCCGGGCTGGAAAAGGCCATCGGCCTGATGCTCCGCCACGGGGCGATTGCCGACACCATCGGGCGCGCCCGCCATTTCGGCGAGATAGCCCGCGACGCGCTGGCGCCGCTCGAGGCGACGCCGCAGAAGTCTGCACTGATCGACGTCATCGATTTCTGCATCAGCCGGGTGAATTGACAGGCGTCGCGGCGCGAGGCCGGGACGCCGCCTGCTCTCATCGAGCCTTTGCCGGAAGCACTATTGCTGCCAGCAAACTGACGACGATGCCCGCCGCCGCGAGCCGGAAGGCAACCTGGATGCCGTCGGCGACGGCAATTTTCAACGCATCGCCGGACAATTCGCCGATTTGGCTGTTCGCAATCGCAATCAGCACGGCCATGCCGATGGCGTTGCCGACATTGAGCGTCGTCGAAGCCATCCCCGAGGCGACGCCTTGCTGGTCATGGGCAACGCCGGAACCGGCGGCAATCCACATTGCGGTCCAGACGATGCCTTGTCCGACGCCGGAGACGATCAGGCCGGGTACGAGGGGCAGATAGCTGCTGTCGGCAGTCGCGCCTGATACCATCAATGCTGTGCCGACCGCGCCGACGATCATGCCGCCGACCAGGGTTCGGCGCGTCGAAAAGTGCGTTGCCAGACGCTCGCCGAGTTGCGTGCCGGTGGCGATGGCGACCGACGGCACGAGAAAGGCGAGGCCCGTCTGCAAGGCAGTGAAGCCGTGCACGTTCTGCAGCAGCACGGTGAGGAAGTAGGGCAGCGCGCCGAAAGTGCCCATGTAGAGGAAGGTTATCGTCATGCCGGCGACGAGGCTGCGGTTGTGGAACAGGCGCGGCGGCATCAGCGGGTCGGCGCTGTTGGCCTCGATCACGGTGAAGGCGATCAGGAAGAATGCCGCCAGTGCTGCGCTGGCGATGATTGCGCCAGAGCCCCAGCCATATTCGGGCCCCTGAACCAGGGTGAAGACAAGCAGCGTCGCGCCGGCGGTGACGGTCAGCGCGCCCGGCAGATCGAAGCTGCGCTGCTCGTGCCGCTTGCGATCGCGCGGGATGATGGCGAAAGCCGCGATGATGGCGATCCCGGCCAACAGCACGTTGACGTAGAAGACCGACGGCCAGCCGAAGGCGCTGGTCAGAAACCCGCCGGCAAGCGAACCGAGCGTCAGGCCGCTGGCGCCCGCGCCGCCCCAGACGGCGAGCGCCCGGTTGCGTTCCGGTCCCTCGGCGAACAGGCGGTTGATCAGCGACAACGTCGCAGGAAACAGGAACGCGGCGCCGATGCCTTGTACGGCGCGGGCCGCGATGATGATTTCCGGCGACCAGGCGAGGCCGCCGACCAGAGATGAGAGCGCGTAGAGCCAGAGCGCGAAGATGAAGACGCGGCGCTGGCCGATCAGGTCGGCGGCCCGGCCGCCGAACAGCAGGAAGCCGCCGGTGAAGACGGTGTAGGCGCTGACCACCCACTGCAGGGTCTGGCCTGAAAATCCGAGGCCGGTGCCGATCTTCGGCAACGCCACGAAGACTATGTTGAGGTCGAGCGAGATGATGAGCTGCGCGAAGGCGAGCAGCGCCAGCGTTGCGCCATGTTTCGCCCTGCTTGCTCCCTGCGTTATCGCCCCGAGCGGCGCGCCTTGATCCAGTGAACTCATGCCGGTCTCCTTGTCGACAATTATTTAATGATCGACAAAGAATTGAGATTTGCAATCCGAAGTCAAGCGGATTATTTGTTGATCGACAAAAATTGGAGACCGCCATGGCGGGAAGGCCAAGGGAGTTCGACCGCGACCAGGCGCTGGAGAAAGCCCGCGACGCTTTCTGGAGACGCGGCTACGAGGGCACCTCGATGGCCGATCTCGTATCGGCGCTTGGTCTCGCATCGGCGCGCATCTATGCCGCCTTCGGCTCGAAGGAGGATCTGTTTCGCGAAGCGGTGGCACTTTACGAGGCCAATGAGGGCGGCTTCGCCACACGCGCACTGCAGGAAGAACCAAATGTCCGGCGCGTCATCGAGCGCATGCTTCGCGACGCCGTCGAAATCTATACGCGGCCCGGGCGGCCGCAGGGCTGCATGGTGGTGACGGCCGCGACCAATTGCGCCGTCGAAAATGACGCCGTGCTGCAATGGCTGGTGGAGCATCGGCTGGCGCGTACCGCATCGATCATCGAGCGGTTGAAGCAGGCGGTGCGCGATGGCGAATTGAAGCCGGACACCGACGCCGAGACGTTGGGGGATTATTACGCCACGCTGCTGCACGGCCTTTCGGTGCAGGCACGCGACGGCGTGCCGAAAAAGCGGCTGCACGATCTTGTCACCGTCGCCATGCAGGCGCTTGACGCAAGCCTTTCGCAAACGTCCTGAGTTTCAGGGCCGTGATGCTCACTTGCCGGCTTGTTCGGCGGCCCTTCTGGGATTGACCGCCGGCGTCGGCGGGTCGGGTATTTCGGTGGCGACAGGCTTTGGCGGTTGCGGCTCCGTCGCCGGCGCTTCGGGGCCGGCCTTGCTGAGCGCGACCGAGATGCCGAACACCTTCCATTGCCGTTCGACCGGCGCAAACAACAGCTCGAAATTGACCTGCATCGGCACCGAGGGAAAGAAACCGGCCATATGCAACATGCCGTTGGACTCGATCTGCGGCAGCAGCGTCAATTGCGGCTCCAGCACCGCGACGCCGCCGAGGTCGATGCCGTCATTGCGGTGGCTGGCGAAGATCTCGGCAAGCTTGGCCGCATTGTTGGTCTGGAAGCCCGGCGCGCCGAGATCGCGCAGCACCGTGTAATTCCCCGTCTTGTTGGCATGGTCGAGCGCCAGCAGCGAGCCGCGCACCAGGATCAGCACGCCGTTGCGGTCGATATTGGCCGGCTTCGGCGCCTGCGGCTTGGCCGATTTCTGGGTTTTCGACGTTTGCGCCAGGGCAGGCTGGACAAGCTGCGGAACGGCTGCCGTCAGCACCAAGGCGGCCAGCAACATTCTGCCCGTCGGCCGCACCGATCCCGGCAAGATTGAGGTCATGCCGGCTGCATCAGTTGAGTGTCCACGATGCGCCGACGCTGACGCCGACATCGCCACGGTTGGTGGAGGCCGACACGGCGGCGTTGAGGCGGAAATCCAGGCTCGTGCTATAGCCAAGGCCGAGCGCCAGGCCCGACTGGCCCTTGAAATGGCCAAAGCCGCCGGCCAGCGACAATTTGCCGGGCCTGTCGTCGTAACGCAATCCCGCCGTCGCCAGCGCAAGCGCCGTTCCGGCGCGGGCTTCCGAGCGGTTTTCGCTGACCTGCTCGCCAAGGTTCTGCAACCCGCCCTCCAGCGCGCTGACGCGGCCGTCGAGCAGGGCGATGTTAGCCTCGTTGATCGTGGTGCGACTGTCGAGGCTGAAAATCTGCGCGGTGTGCAGGTTGAGCGTGTTGGTATTGTTGGTGATACGCGCCTCGTGATCGGCAAGCTGGATCGTATGATTGCCGACCGTCGTGTTGAGCGCGTTGATCTGGTTGGTGTTGTTGACAATGCGCGTCTCGTGATCGGCAAGCTGCATCGTGTGGCTGCTTACCGTGGTGTTGAGCGAGGCGATCTGGGTGGTATGGGCTGCAACGTCGTCGGCCAGTCCTTCGAGTTCGTCGATGTTCACGGAAGCGGTCGCCAGATTGCCCGCGGCGTCGGACGTCACCAGGTATTTCGGTCCGCTCTGGGCCTCCCTGCTGGCTGCGCTGTTGATGCCCGACAGAGTGTAGGTGGCGCTGCTGTTGCCGATAGCCACCTGATTGGCGCGTGTCGTGGTCACACCTTGGCCTACGGCGACTGAATCGGCAAAATTGGCCGTCGCACCGGTGCCGAGGGCGGTGGCATTCACCGCATTCGCCTTGGCCGAGGCGCCAAGAGCGGTAGCGTTGGCCTGGTTAGGGCCTCCCGCACCAGCCTGAGCACGGGCGCCGATAGCCGTCGTGCTTGCATTGTTATGGTTGATGGGACCCGAGATTCCCCCGGCCCACGCATCATCGCCAAGAGCGGTACTGAGGTCTCCATCAGAAACGGCTCTACCGCCGACCGCCGTCGAGGATCCGCCCGCAGCTTGGGCGATAGTTCCGCATGCCATACCGGTGGGCGAAGCCCCGGCGCCATCTGCGCCATAATTTATATCTTCACACACAAACGCAGCCGCCGGAGTCGGCGCGAGGGCCACCAGGCCGGCTGCCGCGGCTATCACCAAAGCTCCGGCCCCGCGAACCGGCACGCGGGACGACATCAGGATGCCGGCAGCCCCCAATGCAGCCGACCACTCAAAGCCTTCTACAACACGGCTCTTCATCGAATTATCCCCTTCTTTCCAGAACGGCGCCGGCCGATCGCAAAGCTCCCGATGAGATGGACCATGCATGAAGCCGGCAACGGCCGGACAGTCGGCAAATGCCTACACTTCGCGGCATTCCTCCTGTTCTTGCAGCGTTTTCAGTCCTGGCTGTTGCAATCTTGCAACGTCGGGCCGGTTGACTGACCGAAATCACGAAAACGGCCGCGCGCTCGTCAGCAGCGCCACGAGCTGGCTTTGGCGACTGGTTCCGGTTTTCCGAAAAATTCGCTCGAGATAAGTACGGGCCGATTTGACGGCGATACCGATTTCGAGGGCGGCTTCCTGTACGGAACGGCCTGAGGCAAGCACGACGGCGAGCCGGGCTTCCGCCGGCGTCAAGTCGAACAGGCCCGAAAGGATATCGGGCGACGGCACCGTCGCGCTGATGCTGACGGCAGTTGCCGCGACAAGGATATCCGCGCCCGAAAAGATGTCATGTGCGGCACGGCGCAACGGCAAAAGGTGAACGATCAGCGCAGGCCGCCCCTCAACTGCCGGGACAGGGATGGACCGCACAACGCGATGGTCGTCGTTGTGCATGATGGCTTGCTGGAAAAGCGCGTTTGCAGATAGGTCCGCAAGCACCATGCCGCCGCCGGCCTGGGGGATGAACACGTCCTTCATATCTTCCAGCAGGCGGTTGACCGTCAGCACACGGCCTGATCCGCTCATGACAGCGGCCGGCAGTCCGATTTCGCCCAGCGCCGATGCGGCGGTCCTGGCGCGTTCCATGCCAAGACGCGCGGCAACAAGGCCGGCCCGCGCCAGATGCGGACGCAGTCCGTTCAGCAGGTCGATCGCCGCTTGATCGTACTTGCCGTCCTTCAGCCAGCGCTGGAAGACGAACAGCACCAGCTCTCCGCTCGGCATGGGAATCGACGTGCAGACGGGCGATCCGACGCCGAAATTTCTTGCCCATGCGTAGATCGGGTCCCGCTCGATCTCATCGCCGGTCATGAAGTCGTCGACCCGCACAAAGCTTGCCGGCTGAGTGCTGCACATGCGCTGCACGCTCTCGGAAAATTTCCAATCTGCCATGAAAGCGTCGATCAAGGGCTCGGCCTGCGCCTCGCCGATGGCGCGAAGCGGGGAATGATCGCTGATCATGAAAATCGAGCCGCTTGCCGAGCGCGTGATCGCACTGGTCGCTTCCAACGCTCCCGGCCACTGCTCGGCGGCGAACGCTGCTTCGTAGATACGATCGACGATGGCGAAGGCTTCTTCGTCGCGCGGCACTTCCAGCATCGGCGCCCCCATGGCTGGCGAAGCAAGAATTGAAATCTCATCCTGCCACGCAAAGTTGCATGGCGGAAGCTTTCAACCGCTGGCGCTTAGGGGTCGCTTACGGCGTCGGGAAATAGCACCGCGCAGGCACCGCCAAAGCGGACGCCACGCGGTCAAGAGTCGCAGTTCAGGCCCTTTCGGCATGGTTTATTAATTGCTTGACCTGATTGTGAATTCGGGCCGGGTTGAAGCACGACCCCAAAAAGGCCATGCTTTACCTGTAAAAATCGAGTCTACGGCGATCCCGCTGACGCGGAGATGGCGTTTGGCTGAAAGGGATATGATGCGGCAAGGATATGCGCGCTGGCTGACGGGGCTGGCAATCGCGACGGGCATGGCGATCTCGGCTTTGCCGGCGCATGCCAAACAGACCGCCGAGCCGGTCAGGATCACATCCTTCTCGGGGGCCTATCTCGCCGCCAGGATTGCCGACGGCGACAACGACCTCGACAGCGCCATTTCCTATTACAAGCAGGCGCTTGCGTTCGATCCGAACGATACGGGACTGCAGCAGAGCCTGATGCTGTCGCTGATCGCGCAGGGGCGCTTCGACGAATCCCTGGTCTATGCCGACAAGCTCAAGGCGGTTCCCGATGTCGAGCGCTTCTCGCGCCTGGCGCTGGCCATCGATTCCTTCCACAAGAAGGATTTCTCCAAGGCCGAATACTGGCTCAAGCTGTCGCTCGAGTCCGATCTCGACCGGCTGATCTCCGGCGTCATGACCGGCTGGGCCAAGCAGGGTGCGGGTGACGCCGGCGAGGCCATGGCTTCCATCGACAAGCTGCAAGGCCCCGACTGGTTCAGCCTGTTCAAGTCCTTCCACCGCGCCTTGATTGCCGACGCCTCTGGCCTACCCGACAGGGCGGATGCGCTCTACACCGCCACCGTGCAGGACACCGCCGCCGGCGGTGCGGCCCCCGAAACATGGATGCGCAACGCGCAGGCCTACGCCTCTTTCCTCGCCCGCAAAGGCGACAAGGCCAAGGCGCTGTGGGTGCTCGACAAAGCCGAGGCGTTTGCGCCCGGCAAGGTCGAGATTGCAGCCCTTCGCGACAAGATCAACAAGGGCGAAAAGATCGAGCCCTTCGTTGCCGGTCCGTCGGACGGCGCCTCGGAAATCCTGCTCGATCTCGCCACCGCGCTCAACCGCGGCGGCGGCGAGCCGTTCGTGCGGCTTTATCTGCAATATGCCCTGGCGCTGCGGCCCGACAACGACGCGGCGCTCGTTCAGCTTGCCGCCGTTGCCGAGCAGTTGAAAGACGGCGAGGGCGCCATCGCGCTCTATCGCCGCATTCCCGCCGGCTCGCCGCTGAAGCAGCTTTCGGACCTGCAGCTTGGCCTCAACCTTGCCGATCTCGACCGCAACGACGAGGCGATCGCTCACCTCAAGGCCATCGTCGATGCGCATCCAGACGACATGCGCGCCTACCTGGCGCTCGGCGGCGTCTATTCCTCGAAGGAGGATTTCCGCTCCGCCGCCAATCTTTACGACAAGGCGGTCGAGGTGCTGAAGACGCCGACCGCCGCCAACTGGAACATTTTCTACCAGCGCGGCATCGCCTATGAGCGGCTGAAGGAATGGCCGAAGGCCGAGCCGAATTTCCGCAAGGCGCTGGAGCTCTACCCCGACCAGCCGCAGGTTCTGAACTATCTCGGCTATTCCTGGGTCGACAAGAACATGAACCTCAAGGAAGGCCTCGCGATGATCCAGAAGGCCGTCGACCTGAGGCCGAGCGACGGCTACATCGTCGATTCGTTGGGCTGGGCCTATTACCGCCTTGGCCAGTTCGACGATGCAGTGCGCGAAATGGAACGCGCCGTTTCGTTGAAGCCGGAGGATCCGGTGCTCAACGATCACCTCGGCGACGCCTACTGGCGCGTCGGCCGCAAGCTGGAAGCCACCTTCCAGTGGAATCAGGCCCGCGACCTGAAGCCGGACCCGGACGTGCTTGCCGCCTTGCAGCAAAAGCTGATGAAAGGCCTGCCGCCGATCGAATCCAACACGGCGCAGGAAACCCCGAACGTAAAGCCCTTGCCGGCGCCCGCGCCGAAGGGGTGACCCTTCTTTCCTTCTCCCCTTGTGGGAGAAGGTGGATCGGCGCGCAGCGCCGAGACGGTTGAGGGGTGTCGGACGGATTGCCGTCGGTGCCAAGCTGGAACACCCCTCATCCGACCGAGCTTCGCTCGGCCACCTTCTCCCACAAGGGGAGAAGGGAACACCTTCAAAGGCCTGACCCCCTCTGCCTTGACGCTTGCTGGCCAGGCATCTAGGACGTGCCGGCATCCCGCCTTTCCCGCCGAGGCCGCCGTGACCATTCCTGCCCACATGCACCCCAGCCGCTCGTTCCAGGGGCTGATCCTGACGTTGCATAATTATTGGGCGGACTATGGCTGCGTCGTCCTCCAGCCTTACGACATGGAAGTCGGCGCCGGCACATTCCATCCGGCAACGACATTGCGCGCGCTCGGTCCAAAACGCTGGAATGCCGCCTATGTCCAGCCCTCGCGCCGCCCCAAGGACGGCCGCTATGGCGAGAACCCGAACCGGCTGCAGCACTATTACCAATACCAGGTGATCCTGAAGCCCAATCCGCCCAATCTGCAGGAGCTTTACCTCGGCTCGCTGGCCGCGATCGGCATCGATCCGCTGCTGCATGACATCCGCTTCGTCGAGGACGACTGGGAAAGCCCGACGCTGGGCGCCTGGGGGCTGGGCTGGGAGTGCTGGTGCGACGGCATGGAGGTCTCGCAGTTCACCTATTTCCAGCAGGTCTGCGGCATCGAATGCGCCCCGGTGGCGGGCGAGCTCACTTACGGGCTGGAACGGCTGGCCATGTATGTGCAGGGCGTCGACAATGTCTACGACCTCAACTTCAACGGCCGCGAAGGCGCCGACAAGGTGACCTATGGCGACGTCTTCCTGCAGGCCGAGCAGGAATATTCGCGCCACAATTTCGAATTTGCCAACACCGCGATGTTGCTGCGCCATTTCGAAGACGCCGAAGCCGAGTGCAAGGCGCTGCTCGAAGCCGGCGCGCCTGTCTCCCCCCTTGAGGGGGAGATGCCCGCGAAGCGGGCAGAGGGGGTCACCTCAGAAGGCACCACAAGTAAAACGTCGAGCACTGCACGGGCGACCCCTCCCGGCCAGACCTTGTCTGGCCACCTTCCGCTCAAGGGGGAGGGATACCACCGCCTTGTATTCCCCGCCTACGACCAGTGCATCAAGGCCAGCCACGTCTTCAATCTGCTCGATGCCCGCGGCGTCATTTCGGTCACCGAGCGCCAGAGTTATATTTTGCGGGTGCGCAATCTGGCCAAGGCCTGCGGCGAGGCGTTTTTGCTGACGCAGGCGGGCGGAATGGCGGCTTAGCTCCAGGCGGTTTCGGCAGGGGCGCTGATTGGCAACGTGCCTTGGCCGCTTGCACCGGCTATTGTCCGCAGCGCCTGCCTGACGCCGGGCATCGAGAACGTGCCATGAACTTGCGCCGTGAAGCAGGCGCTGAGCGCGAGGATCTGCAGGAATGTCGATGCCGTTCTCATGGTCGGTCAGCCAATAGCTCTCTGCCTGAGCGTTGGTCGCTTCAGCGCTGCGTTCGGTTCAGGGAAATCTTTGATCCAAGGACGGGCGGACCGGCGCGTGTCCGACAGGCGGCTGAATTTTTTCGGAAATCGCCGTTAGATGTCCCGATCGAGCGGGGAAGGGTGACAGCGGCCAGCCGAGTTGCTATGCCCCCGCTTACCTCCCCCTCGATGGGGGAGGTCGCCGCGAAGCGGCGGCTATTTTTGTCCATGAGTTCCTTCGATGCCCGACCTGCTTTTAGAACTCCGTTCGGAAGAGATTCCCGCCCGCATGCAGCGCAAGGCTGCCGGCGATCTCAGGAAGCTTTTGACCGACGGGCTGGTCGAGGCCGGGCTGACCTATGAGGCGGCGCGCGAATATTGGACGCCGCGCCGGTTGACGCTCGACATTCGCGGCCTGACCGCGCGCTCGAAGGACATCAGCGAGGAGATCAAGGGGCCCTCGACCAAGGCGCCCGAGCCCGCGGTGCAAGGTTTTCTGCGCAAGGCCGGCCTTGCCTCGATTGCCGAGGCGCATGTTCATTCCGATCCGAAGAAGGGCGACTTCTATGTCGCCCATATTGCGAAGCCGGGCAGGCCGGCGGAGCAGATCATCGCCGAGCTGGTGCCGGGCATCATCCGCAACTTTCCCTGGCCGAAATCGATGCGCTGGGGGCCGGCTTCGGCCAAGCCCGGCTCGCTGCGCTGGGTGCGGCCATTGCAATCGATCCTGTGCACCTTCGGCCCCGAAACCGAGGAGCCGGTGGTCGTCGATTTCGAGATCGACGGCATCCGCTCGGGCAATATCACTTACGGCCACCGTTTCCATGCGCCTGGCGCCATCACGGTGCGCCGCTTCGATGATTATGTCGCCAAGCTTGAGGCGGCCAAGGTCGTGCTCGATGCCGACAGGCGCAAAGAGATCATCCTTGCCGATGCCAGGAACCTCGCCTTCGCCAGCGGGCTCGACCTCGTCGAGGACGAGGGGCTGCTGGAGGAAGTGTCGGGCCTGGTCGAATGGCCTGTCGTGCTGATGGGCGAATTCGAACAGGATTTTCTCGCCATTCCGGCCGAGGTGATCAGGCTCACCATCCGCGCCAACCAGAAGTGTTTTGTGACGCGGCCACATGGCGCGGGCGAAGAGCTCTCCAACCGCTTCATCCTGACCGCCAACATCGACGCCAAGGACGGCGGCAAGGAGATCGCCCACGGCAATGGCAAGGTGGTGCGTGCCCGCCTGTCCGACGCGCTCTATTTCTGGAAAACCGACCAGGGCGACCTGCCGGATCTCGACCAGCTGCAGGCATCGGCGCAAAAGTTCGGACTTGATCTCAAAAAGCCGCTCGACCAGCGCATGGCCCGCCTCGACCACCTCAATGTAACGTTTCATGCCAAGCTCGGCACGCAGGGCGAGCGGGTGGAGCGGATTGCCAGGTTGGCCGAAGAATTGGCGCCGCTCGTGGCGAGTTCAATCTCCCCCCTTGAGGGGGAGATGGCCGGCAGGCCAGAGGGGGTCGCCTCGCGTGAAGCGCCGGCATCCTCTGTCCGCGATAGGGCGTCGCGTCAGGACGTGCCGACCCCCTCTGTCGCCTTCGGCGACATCTCCCCCTCGAGGGGGGAGATTACCGCGCTCGCTCATCGCGCTGCCGTCCTCGCCAAGGCCGACCTCACCACCGAAGTGGTTGGCGAGTTCCCGGAACTGCAAGGCGCCATGGGCCGCAAATACGCGCTGCTGCAGGGCGAGCATCCTTCAGTCGCCGCCGCGATCGAGGAACACTACAAGCCGCAGGGCCCGTCCGATCGCGTGCCGACCGATCCGGTTTCGGTGGCCGTGGCGCTTTCCGACAAGCTCGATACGCTGGTCGGGTTCTGGGCTATTGATGAAAAGCCGACCGGATCGAAAGATCCCTATGCGCTGCGGAGGGCGGCGCTGGGCGTTGTGAGGATTTTGGTCGAGAATGGGGTAAGACTGCCACTCCAGCGCCAGTTTTTAAACTCGCTGTTCGGGCTTACCTTCAATCGCGGCAATCGGTTTTCGGTGGTCTGGCGAGCGGACGATGGGGGTGATTTCACGACCGGTGTGGGATCAGCCGACGATTTGATCAGTGAACGGGCAGGTTTGCTGTCCTCGGAAATACGCGGCGTCGAATTACCGGACCGTTCCGCGTCTGACATAATTGCCGATCTCCTGTCCTTCTTCCACGACCGCCTAAAGGTCTATCTCCGCGATCAGGGCGCGCGGCATGATCTGATCGACGCGGTTCTGGCGGCAGGTTCGCGCCCGATCTCCCCCCTAGAGGGGGAGATGTCGGCGAAGCCGACAGAGGGGGGCGCTGTCCCGCCAGCCTCTCATTCTGTCGCGCCCCCCTCTGCCCTGCCGGGCATCTCCCCCTCTAGGGGAGAGATCGGCCAATCGTCCAACGACGACCTCCTGCAAATCGTCCGCCGCGTCGAAGCGCTTGGCTCCTTCCTCGACAGCGAGGACGGCAGGAACCTGCTTGCCGGCACCAAGCGCGCTGCCAACATCGTGGCTGCCGAGGAGAAGAAGAACACGACGATCGCCGACCGTGTTGAGCCGGCGCTGTTCCGGGAGGGCGCCGAAAAAACCTTGTACGCCGCGGTCAATCAGGCCGAGAGGCAAGCCGGCGAAGCAATTCAAAACGAAGACTTTTCCGCCGCCATGCTGGCGCTTAGCGTGTTGCGCGAGCCGGTTGATTCATTCTTTGAGAAAGTCCTCGTAAACGATGAGGACCAGGCGGTGCGCGCCAATCGCCTGGCATTGCTCGCCCGCATCCGCGCGGCGACCGACCGGGTCGCGGATTTCTCCAAGATAGCCGGCTGACGTCCGGAAAAAAATCATCGCTTGTGGCGCTATTTCGGCTGGTCGGGAGCTGCTAGCGGGGCAGGCTGCTGCGCAGCCGGTTCAGGGGTTTTGCTGGCGACCTTTGGGTCGCCTTTGCTGTCCGCGGCGGGCGCGGCAGCGATGGCCGGCGCGACCTTGGGCGCCGGCGTTGCAAAGGCATCGCCGACGATACCGCCGCGAATGATCATCGGGCTTCCGTCGAAGCCATGACTCGGCTGGCTCGGGATCGCCGCGACCTTTTCATCGGTGACGTTTTCATTGACGTCAGGCAACTTCTCGCCGAGCGCGACGATCGACGGTGTTTTTGCCCGTTCGAGCGCGCCGGCACTTACAACCGAAGGCGTCGCCGTCGTTTGCCCGAGAAAAACGAGCGACGAGGCCTGTGCCGTGCCGGCCATAAACGCCAGACCAAGCGCTCCAAGGATACGCATCGAAAGCATGATAATTCCCCTTGCCCAACAAGACGGCACCGTAGCCGAGGGCAGTTGATGCCGGCTTGCGGGGAAACGGAGCATTTTAGTGATTTGCGATTCGCCTACGCCCGGACTTGCTCCGTCGGCGTCAGCGTATTAGGCACCCGCATCCGTGAGGTGACGACAGTGGCTGAAATTCGTGCCGTCGGCGAGGCGATGGAAAGGGCGTTGGCGCTGCTCGAGAGCGGCGACGTCGTCGCCATCCCGACCGAGACCGTCTATGGGCTGGCCGGCGACGCGACCAATGGCGTTGCCGTGGCCCGCATCTTCGAAGCCAAGGGCCGCCCTCGCTTCAACCCGCTGATCGCCCATATAGCCGACCCGGCGATGGCCGAGCGCATCGCGCTGTTCGATCCGCTGTCGGAAAGATTGGCGCAGGCATTCTGGCCGGGGCCGCTGACGCTGGTGCTGCCGCAACGGCCCGGCAGCGGCATTCATCCGCTGGTCACCGCCGGTCTGGAAACGATCGCGCTGCGCATGCCGAAAGGCTTTGGCGGCGAGCTGATCGCCAGGTTCGGCCGCGCGCTGGCGGCGCCAAGCGCCAATTCCTCGGGCAGGATCAGCGCCACGACGGCCGAGGCCGTGGCCGCCGATCTCGGTCCCCGGATCAAGCTTGTGGTCGATGGCGGCGCGACGCCGGTCGGGCTGGAATCGACCATTGTCAAGGTCGAAGCTGGAAAGCTGCGGCTGCTGCGGCCGGGCGGCATTGCCGCCGAAGAGATCGAAGCAGTGGCCGGGTCAAAGTTGCTGCGCGGCGCTTCGGTCATCGAGGCACCTGGCATGCTTGCCTCGCACTATGCGCCAGGTGCGGCGGTGCGGCTCAATGCTGCGGAGGTCGCACCGGGCGAAGCCTTGCTGGCCTTCGGCCGCCGCCGTGCCGAAGGCTGGCGCGACGCAGCCGCCCTGCGCAATTTGTCGGAGACCGGCGACCTGCGCGAGGCGGCAAGCAATCTCTTCGCTCATCTGCAGGATCTCGATAGCAGTCGCGCCAAAACCATCGCCGTCGAGCCGATCCCGTTCGACGGGCTGGGCGAGGCGATCAATGACCGGCTTTCGCGCGCCGCCGCCCCGCGTGACAAGATCGCCCCGCGTGACAAGATGGATTGAGCACCATAGTTTCCGCCCATGAACGACATTTCCCCCGATCTCGACCCCGCCGTCGTCGCCCGCTTTGCGGCAATCGTCGGCGACAAATATGCGCTGCGCGATCAGCGGGACATCGCGCCTTTCCTCACCGAGCGGCGCGGACTTTGGCACGGCAGGACGGCTTTGGTGCTGAGGCCGGGGAGCGTCGAGGAGGTCAGCCGCATCATGCGGCTGGCAACCGAAACCGGCACGCCCATCGTGCCGCAAAGCGGCAACACCGGGCTGGTCGGCGCCCAGGTGCCGGACGCATCCGGCCGCGAGATCGTGCTGTCGCTGTCGCGGCTGAACCGCATCCGCGAGATCGATACGCTGTCCAACACGGTGACGGTCGAAACCGGCGTCATCCTGCAGACGCTGCAGGAAGCGGCCGATGCCGCCGACCGGCTGTTTCCGCTGTCGCTTGCCGCGCAAGGCTCCTGCCAGATCGGCGGCAATCTCTCGTCCAACGCCGGCGGCACCGGCGTGCTTGCCTACGGCAATGCGCGCGAGCTCTGCCTCGGCGTCGAAGTGGTGCTGCCGACCGGTGAAGTGTTCGACGATCTGCGCAAGCTGAAAAAGGACAATACCGGCTACGATCTGAAGAACCTGTTCGTCGGCGCGGAAGGCACGCTCGGCATCATCACCGCCGCCGTGCTCAAGCTGTTCCCCAAGCCCAAGGGGCGCGAGGTGGCGTTTGCCGGCCTGTCATCGCCGGAGGCGGCATTGTCGCTGTTCAGCCTGGCGATGGACCGTGCAGGGGCAGCGCTCACCGCCTTCGAGCTGATCGGCAAGAGGCCCTACGACTTCACGCTTGCCCACGCACAAGGCGTGGTGCGGCCGCTTGCCGGCGATTGGCCGTGGTATGTGCTGATGCAGATCTCGTCGGGCCGTTCGGCCGACGACGCAAGGGCGCTGATCGAGGAGGTGCTGGAGGCAGGCCTCGAGCAAGGCATCGTCGGCGATGCGGTGATCGCGGCAAGCATGGCCCAGGGCGATGCGTTCTGGAATTTCCGCGAGGTGCTGCCCGAGGCGCAGAAACCGGAAGGTGCCTCGATCAAGCACGACATCTCGGTGCCGGTGGCGTCAATCCCGCCCTTCATTGAAAAGGCCGCCGTCGTCGTGCAATCGGTCAGTCCCGGCGCGCGCGTCGTCTGCTTCGGCCACATGGGCGACGGGAACCTGCACTATAACATCTCCCGGCCGGCCGACGGCGATGACGAGGCGTTTCTCGGCCTTTACCACGTCATGAACAAGGCCGTGCACGACGTCGTGCGCGCGTTTCATGGCTCGATCTCGGCCGAGCACGGCATCGGCCAGTTGAAGCGGGACGAATTGATCGCGACGGCGCCGCCGATGGCGATCGAGCTGATGCGCAGGGTGAAGGCCGCCTTCGATCCGGCCGGCATCATGAATCCGGGTAAGGTTATCTGATCCTTTCGCCGGCCTGTGCCGGTTGGCATTCCGATAACCATCCGCCCCGGATCAGCAAAATTTAACCGACTTTCTTAAGCGCGAGGATAAGAAGCCCGCGCTAATGTTTCTCCACAAACGAGGCTGGGAAAACCGGCCCGGAGAACCGGAAACACCGGCTCTCAGGAGAAACAGGAAAGGCACGATATGAACACTGGACTGAAGCCAGTCTGGGCCGGCCGCAATATGCGCCTCGACCCATTCCGCCTGCCGCAGGTGGTGAGCTACGCCACCCGCGACGACTATGGCGACGTTACCTTCACCATCGACCAGCGCGGCGCGGTTATCCGCCGCACGCTGGAGATGAGCGGCGTGCCGGCGATCATCGCTCTGCCCGCCAACGCGTTTCGCGGCGTCGCCGCCCGCGCGATGGAGGATCCGGATGGCAATGTCACAGTGACGCTTGAGCTTCTGCACAATGACCCGATGCTGTCGGTGCCGCTGCTGGTCGCCGACGATCTCGACGACGTCGCCGCCGACTGGCGCGCCTGGGCCGACGCCTACCGCCTGCCGATGCTGCTGATCGAGGCCGACGGCATCGCCCGCACGCTGGAAGAATCGCTCGGCGCCGCCATCAAGGCGCTGCCGGCGCAGGACCGCCGCAAGGGTCGCGTCTCGACCATGCGCCGCCCGCGCTTCCTCGCCCGCCGCCGCGCCGGCGACCTCGGCCTCAGGCTGGCCATCGGCGGCGAAGAGCTTATTTCGCGGGAGTAGATTGAAATCAGCTTGCAAGTTGGCGCTGCCCCTCATCCGGCTGCCGCCACCTTCTCCCCGTATAGTGACGGGGAGAAGCGACACTGGCCGCAATTTCGGCACTCTTTCTGCAAACGCTTGAGATTGGCGAAATCCGTTGCGAAGGCGTGCTTCTCCTCGTCACTATACCGGGAGAAGTGCCCGGCAGGGCGATGAGGGGCGGCATAAGCAGTTGGAGAAAGGTCGATTCCGCAGCTGCCGAATCGATACCGCTGGCTCTTAAACCAGCGGCTTCAGCGCCACCCAGACCGCGCCGCCGATCAGGCCGAGGAAGATCAGCCAGCCGACCTGGTTGTTCGATCTGAACAGTCTCAGGCACTGGTCCGGATCGTCGATGTCGAGCACGCCGATCTGCCGCGCCAGATGCGCGCCGGCAGCGATCAGCCCGGCAAGTGCAGGCACCGGTGCCTGTGCCGAGGCAAAGGCGATGGCGAAGCAGACCAGCGCCCCGCCATAAAGCCCGGCCAGCCAAGCCTTGGTATTGTCGCCGAACAGGCGCGCCGTCGAGCGCACGCCGACGATGGCGTCGTCTTCCTTGTCCTGATGCGCATAGATCGTGTCATAGCCGATCACCCACAGGATCGAGCCGATATAGAGCATGATTGCCGGCCCATCGAGATCGCCGAACTCGACCGCCCATCCCATCAGCGCTCCCCAGGAAAAGGCAAGGCCGAGAACGAGTTGCGGCCAATTGGTGTACCGCTTCATGAACGGGTAGACGGCGACGATGACCAGCGAGCCGATGCCGAGCAAGATGGCGAAGCTGTTGAACTGCAAAAGCACGGCAAGGCCGACCAGTGCCTGCACGACAACAAACATCCAGGCCTGCCGGCGCGTGACCTTGCCGGCCGGCAGCGGCCGCGAGCGCGTGCGTTCCACCTGGTTGTCGATGTCCTCGTCGACCAAATCATTGTAGGTGCAGCCGGCGCCGCGCATGGCGAACGCGCCAAGAAAAAACAGCAGCAGATACCACGGCGACGGCAGCAGAGAGAGAAGCGGGTCCGTCGGACGCGGATAGGCGCTCGCGGCAAGCGCAGCCGACCACCAGCATGGCCACAGCAGCAATTGCCAGCCGATCGGCCGGTCCCACCGGGCAAGCTGCGCATAGGGCCACAACCGCCGCGGCAGCACGCGATAGACCCAGTGGCCGCTCGGCGCATCGGCGACGCGGCCCTGGGCCGCTTTCGACTGGACGGTTTCCATTTTGCTGGAGTGGCAGCAGAGGCGAATGCCGTCAAGCGTCAAGCAGCCCCCGCACGCTCGCCACGCGCAATCGGCGCTTCGGCAGCCAAATGTCTTGACCCGTCGCGCGCGGCGCAATAGCGCAGTCCTGGTCGTGAAATGGCAAGGAATCTGGGCATGCGTGTTTTGCTGATCGGCTCCGGCGGACGAGAGCATGCGCTTGCCTGGAAGATCGCGGCGTCGCCGCTGCTGACCAAACTCTACGCGGTGCCAGGCAATCCGGGCATCGGCCGCGAAGCCGAGCCGGTGAGGCTCGATATTGCGGATCACACGGCGGTTGCCCGGTTTTGCCTCGAGAATGAAATAGGCCTAGTCGTGGTCGGGCCGGAAGGGCCGCTGGTCGCCGGCATTGCCGACGACCTGCGCGCCGAGGGCATCCGTGTCTTCGGACCGTCAAAGGCAGCGGCACGGCTGGAAGGCTCGAAAGGTTTCACCAAGGACCTCTGCGCCAGATACGGCATCCCGACCGCCGCCTATGGCCGCTTCGACGATCTGGCTTCGGCCAGGACCTATGTCGAGAAGACGGGTGCGCCGATCGTCATCAAGGCCGACGGCCTCGCTGCCGGCAAGGGCGTCACCGTCGCCATGACGCTTGACGAGGCGCTGGCCGCGCTCGACGCCTGTTTTGACGGCTCCTTCGGCCAGGCCGGCGCGGAAGTGGTGGTCGAGGAGTTTCTCGTCGGCGAAGAAGCAAGTTTCTTCTGCCTGTGCGACGGCACCACCGCGCTGCCCTTCGGCACCGCGCAGGACCACAAGCGCCTCAGTGACGGCGACACCGGCCCGAACACCGGCGGCATGGGCGCCTATTCGCCGGCGCCGGTGATGACGCCGGAAATGATCGACCGAACCATGCGCGAGATCGTCGAGCCGACCATGCGCGGCATGGCTGAAACAGGCGCTCCGTTTTCCGGCGTGCTGTTTGCCGGGCTGATGATTACTGACAAGGGGCCGAAGCTGATCGAATACAACACCCGTTTCGGCGACCCGGAATGCCAGGTGCTGATGATGCGGCTGAAGGACGATCTGCTCGTCCTGCTCAACGCAGCCGCCGACGGCCAGCTGGCGCACACCTCGGTGCGCTGGCGCGACGAGGCGGCGCTCACCGTGGTGATGGCAGCCAGGGGTTATCCCGGCACGCCGGAAAGGGGCTCGGTCATCCGCGGCGTCGAGGCGGCGGCGGGTGAGGGCGTCGAGATATTTCATGCCGGCACCGCCATCAACGGCGGCGCCCTCGTCGCCAATGGCGGTCGCGTGCTCAACATCACGGCGACCGGCCGCACGGTCGGCGAGGCGCAGAAGAAGGCTTACGCCGCGCTCGAGCGGATCGACTGGCCGCAAGGCTTTTGCCGCCGCGACATTGGCTGGCTGGCGGTGGCGCGCGAGCAGGCGGACTGATGCTCGGGCGGCCTTCGGCCTCAGCGCAAGCCGTGGTCGAATTCGGTCGAGACGCTGCTGACCGCATCGGCGGTGGAGACAAATCCTGGCACCGATGCCGCACGCTTTTCGTTTCGCGTCCAGGCGACATATTCGGCAATCCCGCGCGGCAGGGCCGGCGCCGCCTTCACCGCAGCCATTTGAAAGCCGCTGCTGAACCTGGCCAGGCGCGCCCTGAATACCGCGACCATCTCCTCGAAGCTTGCTGGCGTCACGCTTGCGTAAGTGATGGTGCCGCCGGCGAGCCCCGCCTCGCGTGAGAGCGGCACCGGTATCGAGGCGAGATAATCCGGCTGCACGTCGATCAGGCCGCCGAACGGCCACTGCGCGCGCAATTCCGTGGCGTTCATCGGCGCGACGCTGACGTCGATATCGTTGGGTGTGCCCACGACCCTGTAAGGGCAGCGGAACCGGCCGCAATTTGCTCCCGCCGAAAACTGCCAGAGCGCATAACCCTGCCAGTTGCCCATCGGAAAATGCACGCCGATGTCTGGCTTGTAGCGCGCATACCACAGCGGCAGCCGGGACAGGAGCGGGTATTTATACTTGTTGTCGGCGATATGCCGGGCTGTCGTGCCGTTGGTGTAGAGCACTGGAAAGCGGCCAACCCGACGATGCACATGGCGCACGAATTCCTCGGCATCATCGAGCGACATCCATTGGGTGGGATCATCGTCCTCGATGTCGAGGGCAAGCAGGTCATCCGGGCCGGGTTTCACGAAATTGATGAAATTATTGGCCTGTCCCACGGGGTTGCCGGGGCGGGCGAGATGATAGGCACCCCATTTCAGGCCCAGCGCCTTGGCCACCACCTTGCGCGTCTGGAACAGTTCCTGTGCCATCGCATGGCGTTTCCAGAGCGTCTTGCACAGCCGCGTCTCGGTCTCGTCGCCGAAACAGAAATAGGGTGGCGGCATTCCGTCGGATGCCTTGTTGATGAAGCCGACAAGACGCTTGTCGGCGGCTAGCCGGGTCCAGTCGATGGAATTGTATTCGTAGGCGTCGACGACCAGCGCCCGGTCGGCATCCTTCCAAGGTTCGGAGAAATCCGAGGCCTTTGCCGGCGTCAGTGCCAGGGTCATCGCGGCCGCGACAACGAGAAGCGCTGAGCGGACAAGGGGGCGCGCCGGCGTTTTCAAACAGCAGATCCTTGCTGGCCAAAGCCAAATCCTGAACCGCCATGGTTAAGGAAATGCTTCGGGTGCCGAGTGGGCGAGTTGGAGCGCTGGCGAAGCGATCCTTGGTGCTCCTCAAGAGCAAAGCGATGGTTGCGATTGTCAGCCAAATAGCTTCAACGCTGTTGCTATGGGCAGGAACAGTGATAGCGGGCGGCTCTGAAACGAGGTGAAGCCATGCCTGCGATAATACGCGACCGCCTGGTCATCCTTGGCATCGACAATCAACGCGAAGGCTGCTGGGGCAGCGCTAACGCTACGTCGTAGCGCATCCACGATCAGCGCCGACCCGACCCGCCGCCGCTGGTATCGGGCATCGACGGCCAGCCTGCCGACCAATATCGCGGGCAGAACCGGGTAGCGTGGCAGATGTTTTGTCTGTTCGTCAGGCAAGGACGCGATTGGTATGCTCGACGCCGCCAAAGTGTAATATCCGGCGATCGCGCCGCCATCGCGATCCACGGCAACGAAGCAATTGCCGACTCGGCGTTTGACATCCTGGCTGGCTTGCTCCCGAATGTAGCGGTCGAGCGCCGGTACCCCGCAGCTGAACGCCTTGCGATCATGCGATCCGCCGAGCGGTTCGATAATGACGGCGAAAGTCACCGGGTTTCGACGACCAGCCGTTTGTGGGCGTCGGCAGCTTTGCGCAGTGCCTCATTAGGCTCGGGCGGATTGAGAATCGCCTCCATCATGGCGCGCTGATCTTCGATGGAGATACGCATGATGGTGGTGTTCTCGATAGTACGCTGGGCCGCCTCTTGAGCGGCGGCGACCACGAAGTCGCTGACGCTGCGGCCCTGGATTTCGGCGGCACGTTTCACCACGTCCAGCATATCCGGCGAAATACGGGCTTCGAGACGGGCGGTGCGGGTCTGTTGGTTTGGCATTATCGTCACCCCTGATACTGCCTTGTACGGGAAATAGCCGTACAAATCAAGTGCGTCGTCCGGCTCTAAATAATTTTGCAGACGAGCCAGCAACTGCAAAATCCGCGTGACAAAGTTTGACGTTTACGTAAAACGAGGTGGACGGGGAGCGTCGGCACGGATCTTGAGTTGACCTGCCGGACTGAGGAGAGCCGGACAGAGGAGGAGCGAGCGCCATGTATCGGGCACCGGTCGAGGAGATCGCCTTCACCCTGAAGCATGTCGCCGGCTTGAAGCCGGCGCTCGATACCGGCATCTTTGGCGAACTCGGCGAGGACCTCGTCGACGCCATTCTGGCCGAGGCCGGCCGCTTCGCCAGTGAGGAGGTGGCGCCGCTCTACAAGATCGGCGACCAGCAAGGCGCGGTGCTCGACGGCGCTGCCGTCACCACCCCGCCCGGCTGGAAGGAACTTTATCGCCGCTGGATCGGCGGCGGCTGGAATGCGCTGTCCGCGCCTGAAGCGTATGGCGGCCAGGCGCTGCCGGCCATGCTCGGCGTCGCCGCGCTCGAAATGTGGAACTCCGCCTCGATGGCGTTCGGCATCGCCCCGACGCTGACCATGGGCGCGGTCGAAGCACTCGACAAGCACGGCTCGCAGGCGCTCAAGGCCAAATACCTGGAAAAGCTGGTCTCCGGCGAATGGATGGGCACCATGAACCTGACCGAGCCGCAGGCAGGCTCGGACCTGAGTGCCATGCGAACCCGCGCCGAGCCGGCCGGCGACGGCACCTACCGCATCTTCGGGCAAAAGATATTCATCACCTATGGCGAGCACGATTTCACCGACAACATCATCCATCTGATGCTGGCGCGGCTGCCGGACGCGCCGGCCGGCACGCGCGGCCTGTCGTTGTTCCTGGTGCCGAAATTCCTGGTCGGCGACGATGGCGCGCTGGGCGCACGCAACGACGTCTTCTGCTCTGGGCTGGAGCAAAAACTGGGCATCCACGCTTCGCCGACCTGCACGATGATTTATGGCGATGGCTTCGAAGGCACCGCGCCCGGCGCGATCGGCTGGCTGGTCGGCGGGGAGAACAAGGGCCTCGCCTGCATGTTCACCATGATGAACAATGCGCGCCTTGCCGTCGGCATTCAGGGCGTCGCGGTCGCCGAGGCGGCGACGCAGAAGGCGCTCTCCTATGCAAATGATCGCCGCCAAGGCAAGGCGGCAAGCTATGGCGGTGCCGGCATGGCGCCGATCGTGCATCACCCCGACATCCAGCGCACTCTTCTGACCATGAAGGCGCTGACCCAGATTGCCCGTGCCATCTGCTATTCCTGCGCCCACGCCATCGATCTTGCGTCGCAGAGCGAAGATGCAAAGCACTGGCAGGAGCGCGCCAATCTGTTGACGCCGCTGGCCAAGGCCTTTTCGACCGACGTCGGCGTCGAGGTCGCCTCGCTTGGGCTGCAGGTGCATGGCGGCATGGGGTTCATCGAGGAGACAGGGGCCGCAGCACTTTATCGCGACGCGCGCATCGCGCCCATTTACGAAGGCACCAATGGCATCCAGGCGATCGATCTGGTGACACGCAAGCTGCCGCTCGGCGGCGGCCGGCATGTGCATGGCTACATCGCCGAACTCAAGGCCGTCGCCGATGCGGTGCGAGCGTCGAACCTTGAAGGCTTCGGCCGCACCGCCGATCGCCTCGACCAGGCGCTCGACGAGCTCTCCCAGGCAACCCGTTTCCTGCAAGACCTGCAGGCCGAAGGCCGTTCGGACGAGGCGCTGGCCGGCGCCACACCCTATCTCACGCTGATCTCGCTTGCCGCGGGCGGGGCCTATCTGGCGCGCGGCGGGCTTGCCGACCAAAACCGTATCGCGCTTTGCCGGTTCTTCGCCGAGAACCTGCTTGGCGAAGTGGGCGCGCTGAAGGAGCGCGTCGTCGGCGGCGCCGACAGCCTTGCCGTTGCCGGCAAGGCGCTGATTTCAGCCTGACGTTCGCACGCGCCGATATTCACAAAGGCCCGAAATTCACAAAGGACGAATCCGTGACAGACCACATCCTCGTCGAGCGCCAGGGCGCCATCCAGTTCATCCGCATCAATCGTCCGGACAAGAAGAACGCCCTGACCCGCGCCATGTACGCGACGATGTCGGCGGCTCTTGCCGGCGGCGACGCGGATCCGGCGATCCGCGTCCATGTCTTTCTCGGCGTCCCCGGTGCCTTCTCGTCCGGCAACGACCTTGCCGATTTCATGGTCGTCGCCTCGGGCGGCGAAGGCGGTTCCGAGGTCTGGGATTTCCTGATGGCGCTGGCCAAGGTGGAAAAGCCGATGGTTTCCGGCGTCGACGGCATTGCCGTCGGTATCGGCACCACGCTCAACCTGCATTGCGACCTGACGTTCGCCACGCGGCGCACACTATTCCGAACGCCCTTCGTCGATCTCGGCCTTGTGCCGGAGGCAGGATCGAGCCTGCTCGCGCCGCAGATCCTCGGCCGCCAAGGCGCCTTCGCGCTGCTTGGCCTCGGCGAGGGCTTTTCGGCCGAGCGCGCGAAGGCCGCCGGGCTGATCTATGAGGTGGTCGAGGAAGAGGCACTCGAAGCATCGGTATTGGCGGTGGCGGGCCAGATCGCTGCCAAACCGCCGCAAGCGCTGAAGATCGCGCGCGACCTGATGCGCGGCTCGCGCGACGCCCTTGTCGAGCGCATCGGCCAGGAAAGCCAGCATTTCCGCGAGCGGCTCAAATCCGACGAGGCCCGCGCAGCCTTGACGGCCTTCATGACCAGGAACAAGGCCTAGACCTTCTGGCCTTGTCTCGCATCGTGGACCCGCCGGCAGCAACCGGCGGGTTTTCTTGCCATGATCTCTTTGTCACATCGCCATTTTTTTACATTCGGCCTGGGCCTTTGCCGAAGACGTGTCGATCATGAACGTCTTGCCTTTGGCGTCGGTCATCAACATCATGCAATGCTTGATCGGTTTCGCCATTTTCATCATTTCGGCGCTCATCTTCGCGTCGGGCATCATGGTGCCCATATGCCCATCGGGCATGATCGCCATGACCTCCCCACCCTTCATCACCGTCATTGTCCCCATCGCGTCCTCCGCAAAGGCTTGCGAAGCGAAAAGGCAGGCAAGACCGGCCATCGTGACCAACCTGAGTGAATGCATTGTTTCCTCCTGAATTTGCGCCAGCGGCGCGTTGAGCCCTTTCCTGGTTCGTTCCGGCAAGTTGGAACGTTTCACGCACACGAGATCGTGATCGTGGGAATTGGAAATCCGCCAGAAGCGGCCCGGCCTTGGCCGCCTTCATGACCAGGAAGAAGGGCTGAAAAAATGGGCGCCGGTGCGGAAGCTGCCGATCTGCCCCACAAGGGCCCACAAGGGGGAGATCGGCGCTCCACCGTCGTGCCCTACGGATAAAGCCTCATTTTGTCCCAACCGCCCTCGGCGTTGCGCGAAAACACGACACGGTCGTGCAGCCGGAACGGACGGTCGTGCCAGAACTCGATGGTCTGCGGCACGATGCGGAAGCCCGACCAGTGTTTTGGCCGCGGGATGTCGCCGATCGCATGGCGCGCCGTGTATTCGGCGACCGCTTTTTCCAGCGCGAAGCGGCTCTCCAGCGGCCGCGACTGTTTGGAGGCCCAGGCGCCGATGCGGCTGCCGCGCGGACGCGTCGCGTAATAGGCGTCAGCTTCGGCGTCGGTGACGATCTCCACCGGGCCCCGCGCTCGCACCTGCCGGCGCAGCGATTTCCAGTGGAAGCACATCGCTGCTTTCATGCTGCCAAGGATCTCGCGGCCCTTGGCGCTCTCGAAGTTCGTGTAGAAGACAAAGCCGCCCTCATCGAACCCCTTGAGCAGCACCATTCGCACATTCGGCATGCCTTCGGCATCAACGGTCGCCAGCGCCACGCTGTTGGGGTCGTTGATCTCGCTCTTCGTCGCGTCGTCGAGCCACGCCGCAAAGAGCCGGAACGGCTCCGCCGCCTCGGTAAAGTCACCGCTTGTTAACCCGGTTTCGCTCATAGTTTTCCCAAATTTGTCGCCGGCTGGGGAGATTGCCGATTGTCGCGTATCGCGCAAGCTTTTGACAGTGGGCAATGGAGCGTTATTGCTTCGGCCAGCGCCAAAGCCATGATAGTGATAATCATCCTGCCGCTTGCCGCGTGTGGCGGCGGCGGCTTCAGCCTGGAGCAGGCGGAGGTCGACCGCTCGATACTGACCTCGAGCACGCCGGCCTCAGTCACGCCGCTCGATCAGGACCGCGCCTCCGATCAGGCCACGATCCGCAATGCCGTGTCCTCCGCCGACGTGGAGCAACTGGCTGGGCAGGCCGTTCGCTGGGCGAATGCTGACACCGGCTCGCGCGGCTCCATCACCGAGCTGGCGGAATTCAGGGCTAACGGCGAGACATGTCGTCGCTTCACCGCGTCGCGCGAGAGCTTCGACGGCGTCGCGCTGTTCAAAGGCGAAGTATGCCTGGCCGGCGGCAGCGCCTGGCGAATGCAGGACTTCAAGGCGCTCTGATTTTCCGCCGGCTATATAGCGGTAAGCCACTGGAATTTCTTCCTATGCAAGCGCATATAGGAGGCGATTATGGACTCACTCCTTCTCCAGGGCAGTAAGCATGCGCGACCCCTATGAGGTGCTGGGCGTTGCCAAGAACGCATCGGCCAAGGACATAAAATCCGCATACCGGAAGCTCGCCAAGAAGTATCATCCGGACCAGAATCCGGATGATCCCAAGGCGAAGGACCGTTTTGCCGCCGCCAACCAGGCTTACGAGATCGTCGGCGACGAGAAGAACCGAGCGGCATTCGATCGCGGCGAGATCGACGCCGATGGCAAACAGCGTTTCCAGGGTTTCGAAGGCGCGGCTGGCGGCGCCGATCCTTTCGCCGGTTTCCGCCGGCAGCAAGGGCCGGGCGGCGCGCATTTCGAATTCCGCACGGGCCGTCCCGGCGGTGACCCGTTCGACGGCAACAGCGACATCTTCAGCCAGATCTTCGGCGATGCCTTCACCCAGCAGCGCGGCGCCGGCACGGGCGGCCGCCGTCAGGCCCCGACCGCAGCCGACCTCAACGTGACGCTGGACGTCACCATCGAGGAAGCCGCCACCGCCGAGAAGGTGACGGCGATGTTCCCCGACGGCCGCAAGATGGCGGTCAAGTTGCCGGCCTATGTCGAGGACGGTCAGACCATCCGGTTGAAAGGCCAGGGTGAGCAAGGACCGGGGCAGCCGGGCGATGCGCTGGTTAAAATCCGTTTCCGCCGGCACCCGCGCTACCGCGTCGAGGGCCGCGACCTGCATGTCGACCTGCCGGTGGAACTGGCCGATGCGGTGCATGGTGCCAAGGTGGCGGTCGAAACCCCGACCGGCAGGATTGCGGTCAACGTCCCCCCTTGGTCGAGCTCGGACAAGGTTCTGCGGCTGAAGGGCAGGGGCCTGCCGGAAAAGGCCGGCGGTCACGGCGACCTCTACGCACACGTGCGGCTGATGCTGCCGGAAGGCGGCGACGCCGATCTCGAGGCGCTGATGCGCCGGAGAAAGGGCTGACGGTCGAAAAGGCCGGCGCTTGTGCCGTGTGTGAAAAGCGGGCTTGCGGACGCCTCTGCTATACACCGAACGTCTTGATTGGGCCAGGAGCGTTGTCGCCGAACTGGAGGCGCGACGAGCAGCGCATCTCCACGGCAGGCAACATCGCGCAGTTCCCGTTTGTGCGCGAACTCGACGGCTTCGACTTCGACGCGCAGCCGTCGCTGGATCAGCGCCAAATCCGGGAGCTGGCGACCTGCCGCTGGATTGCTCATGGCGGCACGGTCCTGTTGCTTGGACCTCCGGGTACGGGCAAGACACATCTGGCGATGGCTCTCCGGCGCGAGGCGATCCGGCAGAACCATAGCGTCCAGTTCGTCACGGCGGCCGTTTGCAGGTTGTCATGACAGCCCGGGATACGAAGACCTCCGAGCCCTCGAGCTCCGCTCGAACCTTGCAAGTATCGGGGCCAACTCATCCTCGATTTCCCGCTGGCGTCCTAGTGAAGCCAACAAGGCCTTCAGACTTCGGATAGCCTTAATTTCCCAGGTTTGCGCACCCTGCTTGCGGGATAACGCTATGGCCTCGCGAAAGAGCGCCTCTGCATGCTCTGGGTCGTTCTTGAGGCGCAACTCGACGTCCCCGCGAAGCCGGATCAGTTCGGCCGCGAGGTATCTTTCACCTGTCGTCCTCACGTGCTCCAGCCCTTGCTCCACGGTCGCCGCCGCCATTTCGAGCTGATTTGCCTGAAGGTATGATTCGGAAAGCAGCGCAAGGTAGCACGACTTGTCGATCTCTTGCTCTCCAAGGTCATCGCACACCTTCTGCATCCGCCCCAAGCCGGACAGGTCACGGCTCGAATTGACCATCACCCAACCAAAGAAAAAGGACGCCATATTCAGCCAGAGATTCAGACCGTTGGCTTGTGCCAGAGGCAGCAGTTCGGCAGTGAATTCCCCAAGCTTGTGTAGGTCGCCCTGGAGCGCGAGCAAGACACACCCATTGCCGAGACAAGCGGCTCGGCGATAGGCGGATTGCTGGCGAGTGATGAGCTCGGCCCTGCCGCATAGATCGCGCGCACGCTGAGGGTAGCCGAGCATGTGAAACGTCCACGACAGATAGAGCATCGCCATGCTTGGGAAATCGCTGCCCACTAGGTCGGCCTTTGCCTCGTATTCCAGCGACCGTTCGAGGTAGTTGCGAGCACGCCGGAATGAGCCGCCGCAAAACAGGCTCATACCCTTGAACTGTAGCCCCAGAACGAGCGCCTTTACGCTTCCGCTCTTCCGGCCTATGTCGATCAACCTATCACTCGCCCATTCGGCATCGAGAAAGCGCGCGGAGTTGAAAGCGGTGCCGAACAGCCCGTCGAGCGCCCGGATCAGGGCCTCCGCATCGCCGAGTTCCTGGCCAAGACGCATTGCATTCCGGTACGCTGCACTTCCCTCAGGCGTTACGTATCCGAACGTGGCATACAGGACATCCCCACGCTCCAGCTCAAGCCGCTCAGCCTTTTCACTGCGTTCCCGGGATGGCGGTAGTCGTTCAAGACAGGCCAGTCCCATGGCAAACATGTTCGCTGCTTCGACCTTCGCCCAGGTCTTGGCGACGTTCAGGCCGGCGGCGAGCCAGCAGTCGGCCGCGCGTCCGAACATGCCTGCCTCGGCAAAGTGCTGGGCTAGTAGTTCGGGATGTTCCGCAGCAGTCTTCGGCTCGAGAGTTTCGATGGCGTGCGCAACCAGTCCGTGCAGCTCCTGCCGACGCTCTCGCAACAGCGTGCTGCGGGCCGCCTCCTGCAGCAAGGAGTGAGTGAACGCGTAGCGCAATCGGTCGTGCGAAAGCTGCGGCGCCACCAGCCCGGAATTAGCTAAGCTCTCCATCGCTGCTTCGAGCGCCGACGAGGAAAGACCACAAAGGTGGGACAAGAGCTTCAGGTCGAATTCGCGGCCGATGACGGAGGCGATCTGGGCGATCGCCTTGGCCGATCCCAACTTGTCCAGACGGGACACGAGAGACGATCGCAGCAGCCTGGGAACGCCGGCGACGGGCTTCCGGGCCTCTTGCTCCCAATGTTCAGCCGGCAGCCCAGTCTCAATCGCAGCACGGGTGAGTTCCTCGATAAACAAGGGCACGCCTTCACCCCTGTTCAGAACGTGCTCGCGAAGCTCGCCGGACAGATCTGCCCCGGCAGCCGCGTTATCCGCCAGCTTTTCGGCCTCGCGACGAGACAGGCGCGCAAGCGGGATTTCGAGCACATGTTCGGTGCTGGCCTCGGGTATCGATACGCTGGTGCGGCTGGTGATCAGCATGAGCATCCGATGTGCCGGCGCCTCCTCGATGAAGGCATCCAGGACGTCGCGAGACGATGGGTCGATCCACTGCACATCCTCGAACAAGATGAGGACGGGATTGATCGCGCACAGATGATGCAGCCAGTCCAACAGGACACGTCTGCAAATTTCCTGTTGGCGTAAAGAACTCAACTCGGTGGGTGGATACTCCGTTTGGTCGATCGCAAGGAGTCTGGCAAAGATGGATAGCGATATGGCCTTAGGCGCTTCGCTCGGCGCAAGAATTGCTTCGAGCTTGTCTAACTTGATGCGAGAGGGATCTTCGGCGCGAATGCCGGAATTGCGTTTGAGCAGAGTGAGAAAAGGGAACAAGGCGCTGTTGCTAAAATTCGCGGAGCACTGAATGGCCAAATGCATGCATTGTGGAATCTGCTGTCGAACCTCGAATGCCAGCCGTGATTTTCCGATGCCCGGCTCTCCGGACAGGACAACAATTCGACCCTGCCCTTGAACCACGCCGTCCCAAAGCTCGACGATGCTGTGCAACTGCGGAAGGCGACCGACTAGCTTGAACAGCCTCGTCCTCTTGGCAAACCGACTCTCGAGAAAGCGAGACTGTTCCACGCGCCAGGCTTGGACCGGTTCGGCGAAGCCTTTCAGAGTATGTAGCCCTACGTCGGTAAACTCAAACGCCCCTGCGGTCGCATCGTATGTGCGTTGGTCGATGAGGATCGTTTGCGGCGCAGCTGCTGTCTGCAACCTCTGAGCGAGATTGGGAATGGGGCCGGAAGCAGAAATTCGGCCGCTGTCCACTCCGCCGGCGACTACGAGCCCAGTTGCAATTCCAATACGCACCCGCACCGGCAGCCCGTCGGGTACCTCGATATTCGGTGCTATCCTAACAACGTCCAAGGCCGCCCTAAGGGCGCGGTCAGCATCGTCTTCGTCTGCTGTCGGATATCCGAACAATGCTAGAAAGGCATCGCCGGTGACGCTCACCACGGTGCCGCTATGATCCCGAACGACGCTGCCGCAGCGTTCGATGTACCTGTTCGTCAAGTCGAGAAAATCTTCGGGATCCAGCCGGACCGAATACTCAGTTGATGCGACAAGATCACAAAACAGGGCTGTAACGTGTCGCCGCTCGGTATGCCCTTGGGACTGCACGATGGGCCTGTCGGGCTCTGTCAACGCCCTAATGGCGGCCAACAATTTCCTACGTGGTCCCAACGGGACCTGCATCTGCTGCAAGTCCTGATCCGACAGAAGGCACAGACTATCGAAGTCGATCTTGTTCGCGTCAAAGGTCTCAGCAAATTGCTGAAGCCCCAAGCTGCGGAGCCACCTCGCTACATCGTCCATCGGATGAACTCCAACGTGAAGCGTATGCTTGGGCCCTATCGAGTCGCTCTGACAGTCGAACAATAAACCTGGAAACGATGTAACTGCTTAGATCGTCTGTCAACCGACCGCCGCTTGCAGGTGAGGGGTGGTCCAACCACGACACTACCCTCGACGGCAACGGATGTCCGCGTAGAGGAGGTGGTGTTTTGAGCTATAGGCTATGTTGCTTCTATCGAAACAGAACCGCTTCGGGACGATACGGATGAGGTGCCGCTGATTGCAGGCGGCGGGCAAAAGTAGCTCGAAGAACCTGGGCGAGGTGGATGGGGCGGGTTCAGTCCACCGTATATGACCCGAATATGACGCGTTGCGGATGAGCATGACCGAACCAGAGATGCCGATGGGGGTGTCGAAAGCGGTCGCTTCTGTGTCCTGGGTCTCATCGAGGCTCGGATAGTCGTTAACCAACGAAGGCACCGCAGCCGTTGTGAGCGCCCGCTGGCGGACCGCAATGTTGAATCGGATGTCGTCGCGTTCGGGAACGCCGCCATAGTTGTTGAGATACTTCCAGCGGAGTCGGAGAACACGACCGCCGTTTCCCTCGGTTTGCTGCGGAAGAACCTCGACCGTCGCGCCAGAGAGCAGGGACCCATCCTCTTGAGACTCAGGGGCTGGACAAGGCGTGTAGAGGGGCTTGTAGCCGCACTCAGCACCGCCCGCTCCCCATAGGCAGGTGCTCAACCTGCGCCAATCTGAGCCACCTATTTCCGGGGTCGTTGCGGACAAATCGTTTCCGCTGCCGGGTATCATCCATGGGTGGATTTTGCCGCCACCGGTGCGGCGCGCCCAATCCGTCCTGTGCCTGTCAATCCGCCTGAGCGTGAGCTTCTCGTCCCTCAGCACCAAGACTTGCCCCCAGCGCGGGTTGGATATGAACGGCTCGCGCCCAACGGCATCTGCCGCTAGACGCCGGCCAGTCATCTGGGTTGTTAGCGTATGGCAGTTCGTGCAATTCCCAGTCGGGTCTCGCACCGTCATGGCGCGCGCGATGTCGCCCTGGTATCTGTCAGTGTATCCGGATCCGATTATGCGGAAGGATGTGCCTTCGAGGCGGGGCCTTTCGGGCAAATAGTCGCCAAGGCTAAAGGCGAGTGCCCGGTCGTCGCTCTCACCCAGGAGATAGCCTACCCTGGACTGCCCTGCGTGAGGATCGACTACGTAGGGGCTCTTGTTATCGTGGCACGCATGGCATCGAATCTGGAACGTCGTATCATACAGGGCTGCGGCCTCGGCGCGCGCAGCGGCGTCGGTGTAGGACCGGCCGCCAGGTGGAACGAAAGGTTTTGACCAGTCAAACTCTGCCCGATCCTTTCTCCCGTCGAAGAACACGATTTCGCCGGTGCTTTTGTTAAAGCCGATCGTTCCTAGGAGCGCGAAGCGCGGATCGGAGCGCCGCCAGTAGGGATCGCTCGCTACCTCGAGGCTGCTGTTCGACTTCCGACACAAGAACAGCCATTCCACATTCCCGCGGACAACGCGGTGTAGACGCGAGTTTAAGCCACAGTATGCAACAGTCCCGGCCAGCGAAGGCTTGTCGCATTTCTCGATGCGGCCCGTCCATTTTACCACATTGCCCGCAAAGTCCCTGTGCTGGAATTCGAGCGGATGACCGGGCTTGGCGGGATTGGGCACGAGGTCAACCATGTTGCCGTCGACCTCGAGCGGAAGAACCCTCGCACTCGCGTTGCCGCAATCCGCGTCAGGAATTGGGCCGAAAACCGCGCGAGCCTCATCGCCGAACCGTGTTACAGGCTCGTTGTTTTCGGAAGCCGGCGGCCAGAATATGTCACCGTTCCACCGCAACATGATGGCGGCAAGGCCAGCGCCCGAGAGCGACTCAGACCCGCCCGAACCGTCAAAACTGCTCGCCGGACTGACAATCACGACCGTTGTAACGAGAACCAGGCGAGCGACAAGCGATCCGCGCACGCACCAACTCACCGCCCCATGGGCTCGAACTCCGGCGTGTCCGCGTAAACCGTGACCGTTGCAAACCTCCAGACGCCCGTATCCTTGTCCTTGTCGAGCGTGGCCCGCACGTCCGCGGTGTAGTCCGGTTCGGGCAACACGCGATCTCCCTCCGCTCGTTGGACGGTGACCGCCATGGTACTCTTTGAATCCAAGAATGTCTTGCCGTGATCTTTCCTGCTGCGCAGAAGAGTGTTGATAACAACATGTCGAGGCTGGAATACGTCCTTCGTCTCGTCGAACTGCTGCTGGAGTGTCATTTTGATTACCGCTTTGGGTGCGATGTATATCTGAATGTTGCCCTCGCCGGTGCAAACCTCATAGCTTCCGGCGCCCGTGAACAAATTCTCGAACCTGTCGGCATCGCGCTGGTCGAGGGCCCATGCGTAGCGGCTGAACAGGTCGTCAATCTTTTGCCGATCATCGGCAGCTACGGTCGCGCCGCCCCATTGACTCTCCGCCGGCGCGTCCAATCCGGGCTCCGGTTGCTTTATGGTGCAGTCCGCAGCCCACGCTGAGCCGGCACATGTCAGAATGATCCCAACGGCAAAACTCACCACCGCCCGCGACCGGCGGACGAAGAATCCCTTGCGGTCGTTCATGGTGATCCCCTCAGCTCAATAAGTTGCCGACGACCCAGTCTAGACCTAACCAAGCATAACGCCACACAGAAAAGTACATGGTTGAAAGTCGCCGACAGAGTCAACCTGTGGTAGATTCGATCTTCGCATTATGGGCGCATGGACAAAATTCACTTCTCCGCCTGGAACCGCAGGCTAAAGCCGCCAATGAGAATAGCCTTCTCGCCTGTCAGCTCCTCCTGGGACAAAGTCACAATGCCATCGCCGGCTGTTGGCTTGTCGATAGTCAACGCAGCACGGACCTCCTCCAGCGGCTTCATCTGGAACGGCTTTCCGACAGGATACGGCTCACTGGAGACCTTCCAACCGGCAGGTGCCGTCAAGCGAAGTTCAGTCTGTATTGGCCTGTCGAAAGGATTCCTCACGAGAAACCGCTCGACGAGAGAGTGGATCGTGCGCAGGTTCGCATAGTTACGATGCGTCACGTTGTTGTCGCTCGGCGTTATCCCATCAACGAAGAAGCTCGCCTTCGAAGCCTGTGAGATCGGATCCTGCGGCGAATCCACCATCGCCAGTAGGCAGAAATGATTTGAGAGCGCCTGGTGAACAGGGGGCGCCGGAAAGTCGAACTGCGCGATCCGGGCGGCGTCGCCACTCGTCATGGCGACCGAGGCACCCGAATAACTAAGGTTCGATACCACACAGGTCGAAGCATTTGTGGCGGCGCAATTGAGAGGATGCCATTGCGAGGTATCCGCCGAGTCTACAGGAAACAGCGACCAGAAGTCGTTTGGCAGTGGCGGGAGCGCCGTGCCGAACTGCGCCCAGTGCAGCTTGACCGTCGTAGTCGTCGCTGTCTGCGGGCCGCGATTGCGCACGCGAACATAGACCCTGTTAATGTCGCCGTTGACCGCACTCGGGGTCTCATCGGAGAACACCTCGAACGTCGCCGCAGCCGGCGCCGGCTGATACGGAGGAGCGTCGACCTTGATATCCATGCTCTCCCAATGACCGATGGTGCCGCTTCCTGCACCGAAGAGCGTGTTGCTTGGTTGCTCGGTGTTGCCCCAATCGAGCCGGTTGTCGCGCAGGAAGATGTCCACCCCGGCACGACCGTTTGGTGCAGCAGCGACCACGCGCACGGCTTCGAATGCGTTGACGCGCCCCCAGGCGTGTGTCGGATCGCCGGACACGGGAGCGCTGTAGCCGTTGCCGGGAGCATAGGCGCCAGCCGCGTCGTCAATCTTGTCCGCCGTGTCCTGTAGCAACCGCTGAACTTGTAGACGAGTGAGTGCAGGACTCGCTGTTAGGACCAGTCCAGCTACTCCGGCCGTCAACGGTGTCGATGACGAGCTGCCGATGAAGCAGTGCGTGTAGTCGAGCGCGGAAGGATCTTCCGCGCAATCGGGGTCGGGGAGCATGCTGTTGTACCCAGCAGGCCCCAGCATATCGGTCGTCGTGATCCACAAGGTGCCTTTGCCGGAAGAAATGGTCGTCGTCCACGCGGTCGGGGCCATGAGATCCATGCAATCGCCGAACGAGGGACTATCATCGACGAGATCGAGGTTGGTCGAACGGCCGATGGCAATGAGGCTACCCAGGGACGGAAGGCGCGTGGGGCCGCAGTCGTTGCCTGTGCTGTTGCGCATGGCAATTAGAACAACGCTGCCAAGTCCACCACGGCCCGTTGTTGCGGCGCTGTTCAGCGCATTGACGATTGCCGGAATGGGGGTAGCTGCCCAGCTGTTCGATATGATGGCGGCCCCGCTACTTGCCGCATAGCCGATCGCGTCGCCAATCGCCGCAGTACTAGGCGGGATGCGGATAAGCATCAGACTGCATTCCGGGCAGCTGCCACTGACACCGATCGAGTTGTTACCCCTTGCTGCCGCTACCCCGGCGGCCGAAGTCCCGTGCCTGCCCTGCTGGGTCAGGTCAGAAGGGTCGTTGTCGTTGTCAACAAAATCCCAGCCATTGACGAGATTGGGCTGCAGATCGGGATGCATCACGTCGAACCCGAGATCTATGATGGCGATTGTCGTCGCGGCCGAGCCGCGCTCGATGGCCCATGCCTGCGGGGCGTCGATGTCAGCATCGTGCGTACCGCTCTCTTGCCCCGTGTTTTGGTGATGCCACTGATCGCCGAACAGGGGATCGTTCGGGATCATTTGTTGGGGCTCGAGAATCATGATGAAGTTCGGATGCGCAAAGTCGACGAGATCAGCCATCGACTGGAAGCGCGAACTAAGCTGCAAGGCATCGCCCTTCGAGGCCTCCTCCACCCGCACGATGAACTGGTTCGGGTAATAGTCGCTGGCCTTCGCAATCGAGGCCGCCTGCTGGGCGACCAACGTGTTGATCCGCTCGACCGATACTCCGGGTTTAAACTGGATGATGATCTCGTCCGTGACGATTAGCGGATAGTCGAGCCCTGGCCCCGTCACCACAAATCCCGATTGCGCGACCACCGGATCGTTTTCACGTTTTATGCCAAGGGGAAGCTGGGCCAGTTCGGATCGGTCGGCCTCGCGGCCAATGTCGAGGAGATACACGCCGCCCGGCAGCGCTTGCGCGATCTTGTACCCGCGGCGACCCGCGAAATCCTTGATTTGATCCGCTGTCGTCCCGTCCTTGACGAGGATGCCCAGCCTGTCGAGACTAAGCGTCAGCGGAACCTTCTCGCCTTGTAAGTCCAGGAAATCTGTCGGTTGCTGAGCCCGCGTAGCGCCGCAGGCAAGCAGGACGGCAATCGCTCCAAAAATAGCGAGGATTCGCATGGTTTTCCCTCCGCGCGCCGGGCGAAAGGTTGCGCAAAGCAGCCTCCCAACCTCGGACGAAACTTGCGATAGTTAACAGGGTCTGGATCTTCGACGTCCAGCAAACCGAGCCAAAATAGCTCACTGTTCTGCCCAAGTATAGCTGTTCTAAGTTGCAAAACTTCTACCCACTAATTTCGCTTCTCAATATTTCGATAACCTGTGAAACATCTGGCAAGTGGGGCGCAATGCCGATGTAGGCTACACGAAGCCGCGCCGCGGCGGATCGCCAACTGGTGATCCTCGATCCTGAAAAATATGAGTTCCCATACTTCAACAGGTCGCGCCGCCCAGCCCAAAACCTCTAGCCGGCACGACCCTGGCCCGACCTGGCTTGTGCTCTTTTTTAGGCCGATGCCCATTTTAGCAGGCACAATGACTTGCCCGCAATCTGAGCAGCGACTTATGCCCCACTCGAATCCTAGGTATATGCGACCCTAGCAAGCTACAACGTGGGAAGACGCTACCCGGCGGCCTCTCGAACTGAAGCTGGTGGACCGCCTGGAGTTGAGGACGCATGAACAACAACCATCGCATCTATTCGGTGAGCGCGGGGAGCGTCTATCCACATTAATGTGCCCAAGGCGGAGAAGAGGAGAAGAAGGGGCGCAGGAAGGCTGAGGTCGATGAGATCATCCGCTGGCTAACCTGCCACAGCCAGGAGACGCTGGAGAAGGAATTGGCCAAGAAAACCAACTTCGAGGATTTCTTCGCGCAGGCGCCGCAGATGATCACCGGCGTGATCTGTGGCCTGCGTGTGCAGGATATCGAGGAAAGCACGATGCGCGAAATCCGCTATTTCGACAAACTCGTAGACGAACTCGCCAAGGGAAAAGCGATTGAAAAGTCTTGCGCCGGTAGCCGGGCCAATTGTCCGCGCTGGTGCGAGGCATACATCGCGCGACCGCTTCTGGCGCAAACGTGCCGCCTCGGCCTGTTTGCTCGGCCTGTCCGTTTTTAGGATGCGGCATCGTTTGCTAGACGACCATTATGCACCGCAAAGCGGTCGTCCACGGCCCAAAGTATGGAAGTCGGCTTGGGGTCATGAGCGTGACTTCGGGCGCTGGCCAACGAAACTTCCGCCAAAGGGTCATCTTCCGCCGTGCCACACGGACAGCAAGTGTCGGATTTGCCCACCGGCCCACGACCGCAAGGTAAAGGCACTACAGCGTCCTTTGCGCCGCCCAAAGGACGCGCGGCTCTGTAGACCAGCGGCTTTGTCCCCCGAACTGTCCGCTTTGAACGCTTGAAGGGGCACTGTGGCTGTGCGATAGGCACTCCACAAAGTAGAGAACCTTGCGGAGAGCGCTGACATGGCGGGTGGACGGGGCCTTATGGCCGGCAAGCGCGGTCTTATCCTTGGCATCGCCAACAATCGCTCGATCGCTTACGGCATCGCCAAGGCCTGTGTCGACCATGGCGCCGAGATCGCGCTGACCTATCAGGGCGAGGCGTTCAAGAAACGCGTCGAGCCGCTCGCGGCGGAACTGGGCGCGCATGTCGCCGGCCATTGTGATGTGACCGACCCGGCCAGCCTCGATGCGGTGTTCGAAAATGTCAGCAAGCACTGGGGTGGCAAGCTCGATTTCCTCGTCCACGCCATCGCCTTTTCCGACAAGGACGAACTGACCGGCCGCTATGTCGAGACGACGCGCGACAATTTCCTGCGCACCATGGATATTTCGGTCTATTCCTTCACCACCATCGCCAAACGTGCCGAGGCGCTGATGACCGACGGCGGCTCGCTGCTCACGCTGACCTATTACGGTGCGGAAAAGGTGATGCCGCACTATAACGTCATGGGTGTCGCCAAGGCGGCACTCGAAGCCAGCGTGCGCTATCTCGCCGTCGACCTCGGCGCCAAGAAGATCCGCGTCAACGCGATCTCCGCCGGCCCGATCAAGACGCTTGCCGCATCCGGCATCGGCGATTTCCGCTATATCCTGAAATGGAACGAATACAATTCGCCGTTGAAGCAGACGGTCACGCAGGAGGAGGTCGGCGATTCCGGCGTCTATTTCCTGTCCGACCTTTCGCGTGGCGTCACCGGCGAGATCCATCATGTCGATTCCGGCTATCATGTCGTCGGCATGAAGGCGGTCGACGCGCCGGATATTTCGACGGTCAAGGACTGACGCCACCGCCTGCCCTCTTCCGGAAGACCTGATGTACCCGCTCGTCTATATCGTGCGCCACGGCCAGACGGCGTGGAACGCCGAGGCCCGGCTGCAGGGGCAGGCCGATACCGACCTCAACGAGCTCGGCCGCGAGCAGGCTAGCCGCAACGGGCGCAGGCTGGCCGAACTCATCGACAAGCCCGAAGATTTCGATTTTGTCGCCAGCCCGATGCGGCGCACGCGCGAGACGATGGAGCGCCTGCGCGCGGCGATGAAGCTCGATCCGCACGCCTATCGCACCGAGCCGCTGCTCGTGGAATTGAGCTTTGGCGACTGGCAGGGTTTCACTTTTGCCGAACTCGAGGCGAACAATCCCGGTTCGACCAGGCGCCGCCGCCTCGATAAATGGAATTTCCAGCCGCCCGGCGAGGGCGCCGAAAGCTACCAGATGCTGCTCGAACGGGTGAAGCCGTGGTTCGACGCGCTCGATCGCCAGACGGTCTGCGTGACCCATGGTGGCATCATGCGCGTAATGTTCCGCTTGGTACTTGGGATGTCCGAACAAGATGCGGTCAGCATGGAAGTGCCGCAGGATCGCGTGCTCAGACTGGATGGCCGGCGCCTGGAGTGGCTTTGAGACCGATGACGTAGCGTATGTTGAGATCAGGTCGGGCCGGCATCAGCTGAATATCGACGCGTCCTACTCGGTCGATCCGGTGTCCGGCAGTTCCATGTCGGTGACGACGTTCTCGCCATTCGTCACGTCGTAGGCGAGGACGATGTCCATGCCTGGCTTCAGCGCATCGAGGTCGGTTTCGGCGTTCAGCTTGTAGGACTTGCCGTCGTCCAGCGTCAGCGTCAGCGCATCCTTGTCGACCTTCTTGATCAGGCCCTCGGTCTGGCCGGCGAAGGCGGCGGTGGAAATCAACAGCGTGGCGGCAACAGCGCCAATCAGGATACGCATCATCGTCCTCTTTAATCATTGCCGGTACAGCGGCTCCGTCCAACGGAACGGAACTGAGCAGAAACCAATCGAATGTGTCAAAACTACATCCGCGGGATCACAGTTTGACCACTGTGGAAAACGCCAATAGAAGGCAGGCGACAGCGCCGCGCGTCCTCCTGGACGCGCAAGGGACGCTGTAGCACTTTTGATTTTGTGCATGATCCTTTCCGAAAATCGCTCCGATTTTCGGGGTCATGCGCTAGGCCGGCTCCGACGCCGGCAGGGCTGGTTCCATGTCGCACAACACGTTCGGCCATCTTTTCCGCGTCACCACCTGGGGCGAAAGCCATGGGCCGGCGCTGGGCTGCGTCGTCGACGGCTGTCCGCCAGGCATCCGCTTCACTCGCGACGAGATCCAGGCCGAACTCGACAAGCGCCGCCCCGGCCAGTCACGTTTTGTAACGCAGCGTCGCGAACCTGACGAGGTCAAGGTCCTGTCCGGCTTCATCCTCGATGAGGACGGTGAGACGATGGTCACCACCGGCACGCCGGTGTCGATGCTGATCGAGAACGTCGACCAGCGCTCCAAGGACTATGGCGACATCGCCCGCCAGTTCCGGCCGGGCCATGCCGATTACACTTACGAGGTCAAATACGGCCTGCGCGATTACCGCGGCGGCGGTCGCTCCTCGGCGCGTGAGACGGCGGCGCGGGTGGCGGCCGGGGCGCTTGCCCGCAAGGTCGTGCCCGGCATGGTGGTGCGCGGCGCGCTGGTGTCGATGGGCGATAAATCGATCGATCGCGCCAATTGGAACTGGAATTTCATCGGCGACGCCGAAAACCCGTTCTTCACGCCTGATCCGGCGTCCGTCGCCGTCTTCACCAAATATCTGGACGGCATCCGCAAGGCGGGCTCCTCGGTCGGTGCGGTCATCGAGATCGTCGCCGACGGCGTTCCGGCGGGGCTTGGCGCGCCGATCTATGCCAAGCTCGACCAGGACATCGCCGCCGGCCTGATGTCGATCAACGCCGTCAAGGGCGTCGAGATCGGCAACGGTTTCGAGGCCGCCCGCGTCACCGGCGAGGAGAATGCCGATGAGATGCGCATGGGCAATGACGGCAAGCCGGTCTTCCTGTCCAACAATGCCGGCGGCATCCTCGGCGGCATCTCGACCGGCCAGGCGATCGTCGCGCGTTTCGCCGTCAAGCCGACCTCGTCGATCCTGACGCCGCGAAAGTCGATCGACAAGGACGGTAACGACGTCGAGATCATGACCAAGGGCCGGCACGATCCATGCGTCGGCATCCGCGCAGTACCGATCGGCGAGGCGATGGTTGCCTGCGCCATTGCCGATCATTATCTGCGTCATCGGGGACAAACGGGAAGGGAGTAGGGGAGTAGGGGAGTAGGGGAGTAGGGGAGTAGGGGAGTAGGGGAGTAGGGGAGTAGGTTACGCAGCTCCCACGACTGCATTTTTTCCTTTTCCCTACTCCCGTACTGCCCTACTCCCTTACTCCCCTGTTCCCGCGAGCGAAGCGAGCACTTATGCCTTACGACCAGAAGAAGATCGTCGAAGCCCTGCGCGCCTTCGAGCGCGGCGAGATCGTCGTCGTCATGGACGATGACGGCCGCGAGAACGAGGGCGACCTGATCGTAGCCGCCGTCCATTGCACGCCGGAAAAGATGGCGTTCATCGTCCGCAACACGTCGGGCATCGTCTGCACGCCGATGCCGCGCGAGGAAGCAAAGCGGCTCAACCTCTCGCCGATGGTGGCCGACAATGATTCCGCCCACACCACTGCCTTCACCGTCAGCGTCGACTTCAAGCACGGCACCACGACCGGCATTTCGGCCGACGACCGCACGCTGACGGTGCGCAATCTCGCCAACGGCAATGTCGGCGCCTCCGATTTCGTTCGCCCCGGCCACATCTTTCCGCTGATCGCGCGTGAAGGCGGCGTGCTGATGCGTTCGGGCCATACCGAAGCCGCTGTCGACCTCTGCAAGCTCGCCGGCCTGCCGCCGGTCGGCGTCATTTCCGAGCTGGTCAACGATGACGGCACCGTCATGCGTGGCCCGCAGGTGCAGGCCTTCGCCGAAAAGCACGGGTTGAAGCAGATCTCGGTTGCCGACCTTATCGGCTACCGGCAACGCAAGGAAACGCTGGTCGAGCGCGTCGCCTGTTCCGACATCGAGACGCCGGGCGGCAAGGCACAGGTCTTCACCTACACGCTGCCCTGGGACTCCATGCATCACGTGGCGGTCGTCTTCGGCGATATCCGCGACGGCGTCGAGGTGCCGGTGCGCCTTCATTCCGAGGACGTGGTCAGCGACGTCTTCGGCACCAGCCACAGGCTGGACGCCATCATGAAGGCAATGGGCGAGCGCCAACGCGGCGTCATCGTCTATCTGCGCGAAGGCTCGGTCGGCGTCGCCCATCAGGAGCGCAAGCGGCCGGCTGCCGGCGACCGCGAGGACCATGAAGAGGCGCGCCGGCGCGAGAACGAATGGCGCGAGATCGGCCTCGGCGCGCAAATCCTCAAGGATCTCGGCATTTCCTCGATCAATCTGATCGCCTCGCGCGAGCGCCATTATGTCGGCCTCGAAGGTTTTGGCATCCACATCGCCAAGACCGAGATTCTTTAGGCCATTCTCACGATGCTGGTATGCGTCCGGCCCCGCCTCGGGCCGGACGCACCGGAAACTATTCCGCAGCGACCGCGGCTGTGTCGCATGCAGCCATGTCGCAGTCCGACGCGACAAGGCTGCGCTGGCCGGCGAGCACGATGACCAGCGCGATTGTGCCCGATGCCACCGATACCCAGAACCCGTTCTGCGCGCCGAAAGCGTCCACCACCCAGCCGGCGGCGAACGAGCCGAGCGCCATGCCGATGCCGATGCCGGTCATCACCCAGGTCACGCCTTCGGTCAGCACCGCCTCGGGCACGCGCCGCTCGATCAGGCCGAATGCTGTGATGAAGGTCGGCGAGATTGCCACGCCGCTGACGAAGACGGCCAGTGCCAGCAGCGGCACGGTGTCGGCGACGAGCAGCGGCAGCGTGGTAAGCGCAATGATGGCGATTGCGATGGCAAGCTGAATCTGCAGCGGCACTTTCAGGTTCAGGGCGCCGATGATGATGCCGACGACGAACGATCCGAGCGCGTAGACGCCGATGACGAAGCTGGCGGCGCCCGGCTGGGCAAGCTCCTTGGTAATCGCCACGGTGCTCACCTCCGTGGTGGCGAAGGTCGCGCCGATGAAGATCAGGGCCAAGGTGATGATCTGGACCGGCCGCAGGCGGATTGCCGAGCCGCCCGAACCGTGTTCCACCGGTCGGGCTCGCGGTTCGGTCGAGCGCTGCAGGATGAAGGCCGTCGAACCGAAGGCGAGGAACAATGTGCTCGCGAGCACTCCTGCTTCCGGGAAAAGCGCGACGCTCAGTCCGACCGACAGCGATGCGCCGGCGATGTACACCAGTTCGTCCGCCGCCGACTCGAAGGCGAACGCCGTGTTCAACTCGGGGCGGTTGCGAAAAATCTCGGTCCAGCGTGCGCGCACCATTGCCGCTATGCTGGGCATGACGGCGGCGAGCAGCGCCGAGACGAATAGCGTCCATATCGGCCAATGCTGATTGGCCGCTGCAATCAGGATCGCAAAAGCGAGCGTGGAAATCATGGTGGTCGGCACCACAATCCGCGTCTGGCCCAGGCGGTCCACGAGTCGCGATACCTGCGGGGCGACGAAAGCGTTGGCAAGCGCATATGTCGCGGAGACGGCACCGGCCAGCCAGTATTCGCCATCGGTCTGCGACAGCATCGCGACGATCCCGATCGGAGCCATGGCCATCGGCAGCCGGGCAACGAAGCCGGCGGCGGCAAAGCCCTTGGCGCCCGGCGCCCGAAAGATCTGGGAATAGGGATTTTGCATGGTCTGGTTCCTCGACAACGGCCGGTTCGGCGATTACATACGTGGCGTATGAGTTTAAATAGATCATACGCGGCGTATGTCAATTGGCATACGAGACGTATGTTAATAGGGCCAGAGCATGCATAGACCACGCAAGGAGATGATTGCCGAAACCCGCGCCAAGCTGATCGGAGCGGCGCGCCAGGCCTTCGGCACGCTCGGCTATGCCGAAGCCTCGATGGATGACTTCACGGCATCGGCCGGGCTGACGCGCGGTGCGCTCTATCATCACTTCGGCGACAAGAAGGGCCTACTCCAGGCGGTTATCGCCGAGATCGACGCCGAAATGGCAGCCCGGCTGAAGGTCGTTTCGGCCAAGCCGGGCAATCTCTGGCAGGGCTTTGTCGACGAATGCACCGCCTATATCGAGATGGCGCTGGAGCCGGAGATCCAGCGTATCGTGCTTCGTGACGGGCCGGCGGTGCTCGGCGATCCATCGCAGTGGCCAAGCCAGAGCACATGCATCCGCTCTATGACGGAGAGCCTGCAAAGACTGAGCGACGAAGGGACAATTCTCGCCGTCGATCCCGAAGCCGCGGCAAGGCTGGTCAGCGGCGCCTCGTTGCATGGGGCGCAGTGGATCGCAAATTCGAACGATCCCGAAGCGACGTCGAAGAAGGCAGTGAAGGCGTTCAAGGTTCTTCTGGAAGGGCTGCTCAATCGCACCGGCAAGCTGCCTAAGCCTGATCGATCGTCAGCGAAGCAGCCCCAGATTGACCGATCACCGGCCTGAGGTCATTCTTTCGCCGATCCGAGGCGGCTCGCGGTGGGCTCAGCCGACGCCGGTTGCCTAAACCCTGTTGAACATCGCCTCACCAGCGCGCGAAAACATGGCCAAAGCGGCGAGGCGCGCCTATATCGGGGCATGGTCACGCGACTTTACACCCACCCGGTTTTCCTCGAGCACATAACACCGCCCGGTCATCCGGAGCGCCCGGACCGTTTGCGCGCCATAGAGCGTGTGCTTGACGACGAGGCGTTCGCGGCGCTCGATCGCGTCCAGGCGCCGGAAGGCAACGAGGCAACCATCCTCTACGCACATCCGCCCGAATTCGTCGAACGGGTCCGTGCAGCGATACCGGACACCGGCATCGCCCGTATCGATGCCGACACCACCGCCAGCCCGAAGAGCTGGCAGGCGGCCGTGACCGCGATCGGCGCAGCCAACGCCGCGGTCGACGACGTCTTCACCGGCCGTGCCGAAAACGTCTTCGTCGCCGCACGGCCGCCCGGCCATCATGCCGAAAAGACCACCTCTATGGGTTTTTGCCTGTTCAACACCGCCGCGATCGCGGCACGCTACGCGCAGAAGAACCATGGCGCCGACCGTGTCGCCGTCGTCGACTGGGATGTACATCACGGCAACGGCACGCAGGACATTTTCTGGGACGATCCATCGGTGCTCTATTGCTCGACACACCAGATGCCGCTTTACCCGGGAACCGGGGCTGTGAGCGAAACCGGCGCCGGCAACATCGTCAACGCGCCGCTGGCGCCGCAGAGCGGCAGCGATAGTTTTCGCGACGCCTTTCTGTCACGCATCCTGCCGGCGCTCGACAATTTTGCGCCCGATCTCATCATCATCTCCGCCGGTTTCGATGCCCACCACCGCGATCCGCTGGCCGAGATCAACCTGACTGAGGATGATTTCGACTGGGCGACCGGCCAGTTGCTCGAACGAGCCGGGCGCCATAGCCGCAACCGGCTCGTCAGCGTGCTCGAGGGCGGCTACGATCTGCAGGGATTGGCATTTTCAGTCGCCGCCCATGTCGGGCGGCTGATGAAGGGATAGATGATGGCTGGTGAGACCAACGAGGACGTCAAGGCGATGAGCTTCGAGCAGGCGCTCGAGGCGCTGGAGAGGATCGTCGACGATCTGGAGCGCGGCGACGTTCCGCTCGACCAGTCGATCCGCATCTACGAGCGCGGCGAGGCGCTGAAGGCGCATTGCGATCGGCTGCTGAAGGCGGCCGAGGACAAGGTCGAGAAAATCAGGCTGTCGCGTGACGGCAAGCCGGTGGGGACAGAGCCGTTGGACGCGGATTGAGGCGCGGCGTCGAACGACAATTTTGCTTACCGGCTTTGGACATCATCACGATTGAGGGTAAAACTCATCCCGTTTGAAACGGCTCCAGGACGAGAGGAGATTGCGAAGGATGTGCAGAAACATCAAGACCCTGTTCAATTTCGATCCGCCGGCAACCAATGACGAGGTCCGCGATGCCGCACTTCAGTTTGTCCGCAAGCTGAGCGGAACGACGCGGCCGTCGAAACAGAACCAGCATGCGTTCGACCATGCCGTCGAGGCCATTGCCGCCTCGGCGCGCGAATTGCTCGACAGCCTCGAGACGACGCAGCATCCGCGCAATCGCGAAGAGGTGGCGGCCAAGGCGAAGGCCAAATCCGCACTTCGCTTCGCCTGAGGGGACCGCGTGAGCTTCTTTCCCGGAAACGATCCGCAGATGGGCGATGCCTTCGCCAGCGATCAGATCGAGCTGATGGTCATTCCGAATGCCAAGGATATTGGCGGATTTCAGGTTCGCCGCGCCTTGCCGACGGCCAGGCGCCGGCTGGTCGGACCTTTCATCTTCTTCGACCGCATGGGTCCAGCCGTTCTGCGAGCGGGCCAGGCGCTCGACGTGCGTCCGCACCCACATATCGGCCTGTCTACGGTGACTTACCTGTTCGACGGCAAGATCAGGCACCGCGATTCGCTCGGCACCGAGATGGTAATTCAGCCCGGCGATGTGAATTTGATGACCGCCGGCCGTGGCATCGTCCATTCCGAGCGCACGCCGGAAGAATTGCGCGGCACGCCGATGTCGGTTTCCGGCCTGCAGACATGGCTGGCGCTGCCGGACGGCAAGGAGGAGGTCGCGCCGGTTTTCGAGAACACCGCAGCCCTGCGCCTGCCCGAAGTCGAGGCCGAGGGGGTCAGCGGCCGTGTGATCATCGGTGCGTTTTCCGGACTGCGCTCCCCGGTCGCCACCGCTTCGGACACACTTTATGCCGATCTCAGGCTGGCGCCGGGTGCCGGCGTGAAAATCCCGGCCGATGCCGAGGAGCGCGCCATCTATACGCTGGAAGGCGAGGTTTCGATATCCGGTGACCGCTTCCCTGCCGAGCGGCTGCTGGTCTTCCGGCCCGGCGACGAAATCGTTGTCTCATCGGAACGCGGCGCCCATTTCATGCTGTTTGGCGGCGCCTCGCTCGGTTCGAAACGCTATATCTGGTGGAATTTCGTATCGTCCTCAAAGGAACGCATCGAGCAGGCGAAAGAAGAATGGAAGACAGGCCGCTTCGATATCGTTCCTGGAGACGAGCAAGAGTTCATCCCGCTGCCCGAAAGCTGATGCGCGTTACCGCCACATTTACATTCGCCGGCCAGCGGCATATTTCACGATGAACAGAAAATCTGACCAGGCTCGCAAACAGTGAACGCAAAGCCCGATACGCCGCTTCTCGACAAGGTCCGCGTCCCAGCCGATTTGCGCACGCTTGCCGAAGGCGACCTGCCGCAGCTTGCGTCAGAGCTTCGCGCCGAACTGATCGACGTCGTTTCCCACACCGGCGGCCATCTCGGCGCCGGCCTTGGCGTGGTCGAGTTGACCGTCGCGCTGCACTACGTCTTCAACACGCCGGACGACCGGCTGATCTGGGACGTCGGCCACCAGGCCTATCCGCACAAGATCCTGACCGGCCGCCGCGATCGCATCCGCACGCTGCGCCAGGAGGGCGGCCTGTCCGGCTTCACCCGTCGCGTCGAGAGCGAATACGATCCGTTCGGCGCAGCCCACTCCTCGACCTCGATTTCAGCCGGCCTCGGCATGGCGATGGCGCGCGATCTGTCCGATGGCCGCAACAATGTCATTGCCGTCATCGGCGACGGCGCCATGTCGGCCGGCATGGCCTATGAGGCGATGAACAATGCCGGCGCACTCGATGCCCGGCTGATCGTCATCTTGAACGACAACGATATGTCGATCGCTCCGCCGACCGGCGCAATGAGCGCCTATCTGGCCCGTCTGGCGTCGGGCAAGACCTATCTGGGCTTGCGCGATTTCGGCAAGAAGCTGACGTCGTATCTCGGCGAGCGCGCCGATCGCGCCATCAAGCGAGCGGTCGAGCATGCGCGCGGTTACGTCACCGGCGGCACGTTGTTCGAGGAAATGGGGTTCTACCACATCGGCCCGATCGACGGTCACAACCTCGAGCACCTGATCCCGGTGCTGAAGAACGTCCGCGACAATGCCGACGGCCCGGTGCTGATCCACGTCGTGACCCAGAAGGGCAAGGGCTACGCCCCGGCCGAGGCAGCGGCCGACAAATATCATGGCGTCAACAAATTCGACGTCATCACCGGCGCCCAGGCCAAGGCGCCCGCCAATGCGCCGAGCTACACCAAGGTGTTTGCCGAAAGCCTGATCCAGGAGGCCCGAGAGGACGACCGCATCGTCGCCATCACCGCCGCCATGCCGAACGGCACCGGGCTTGACCTGTTCGGCGAGGCGTTTCCGGCGAGGACCTTCGATGTCGGCATTGCCGAGCAGCATGCAGTGACCTTCGCCGCCGGCCTTGCCACGGAAGGCTTCAAGCCTTTCGCTGCGATCTACTCGACCTTTCTGCAGCGCGCCTACGACCAGGTCGTCCACGACGTGGCGATCCAGAAATTGCCGGTGCGCTTTCCGATCGATCGCGCCGGCTTCGTCGGCGCCGATGGTGCCACCCATTGCGGCGCCTTCGACACGACCTTCCTGGCGACGCTGCCCGGTTTCGTCGTCATGGCCGCGGCCGATGAGGCCGAGCTGCGCCACATGGTACGCACCGCTGCAAGCTACGATGACGGCCCGATCGCCTTTCGCTACCCGCGCGGCAACGGCGTTGGTGTCGAGATGCCGCAACGCGGCTCGGTATTGGAGATCGGCAAGGGCCGGATCGTCAGGGAGGGCACCAAGGTTGCGCTGCTTTCCTTCGGCACCAGGCTGCAGGATTGCCTGGCCGCGGCCGAGGAGCTTGGCGCGGCCGGGCTTTCGACCACGGTCGCCGATGCCCGTTTTGCCAAGCCGCTCGACGAGGACCTGATCCGGCGGCTGGCCCGTTCACACGAGATACTGGTGACGGTGGAAGAGGGCGCGGTCGGCGGCTTCGCCAGCCATGTGCTGCAGTTCCTGGCCCATGAAGGGCTGCTGGAGAGCGGCCTGAAGGTGCGCCCGCTGGTGCTGCCCGACACATTTGTCGACCATGCCAAGCCGGAAAAGATGTATGCCGATGCCGGGCTGGACAGCGCCGGCATCGTGCGCACAGTGTTCGTGGCGTTGGGGCATACCGCGCAGGCCCAGCGCGCTTAGCTGTTAGACGCATTCCGGCGACGCCGAAGCGATTCAACTTGGCTGCAAGATGCCAGTCTGAATCAAAATCTCAACTGCTTGAATCAAATTGCCGGCGCACAGTCGTAACATGCTGTTTACGCTGTCGTTTGGCGATTTGCTTACCGTGTCCTTTGGCCGTTCTTCAACGCTGCCCTGCTAGAAGGCAACCAGGCAGGTGAAAGAAGACCAATGAGATCGCTTTTGGGCGGCATTGCGCTTGCGGCCATCTTCGCCGCGTCGGCCGGGGCCGAAACGCGCTACGACCGCAAACTCGAAGAGGCGGTGATGGGCATCGTCGCCGGCAAGATCGGCGAGATCCGCGGCGGCTTCTCCTACAGGCAGGCGCCGCAATTTGTCGTCATGCCAGATACCTCACCGAAGGCGTCAATTTCCGTTGACCGGCCGCGCCCGCAGGTGTTCGGCGACAGCAGCGACGGTCTGGTGCCGGCCGTCGAACGGCGGGTTTCGCGGACCATATTCTAAAGCATGATCCCGAAGAGACTCTAGAGACTAGAACCACATGTCCCGCACACAGCGACCATCTCTCGGCAAATCCTCGAATGCATCGAGACCATCGAAATGGTCGATCGGGAGATCGGCGACGGCCTCGGGCGGCGCAAGCCTCACATTGACGGCGATGCGGTAGCGCCCAGCCGCATCGGGATGCAAACCGCGCCAGGCCAGGACGCAAGCGCAGGTTGGGCAGAAGAGAATCTCAAGCGAAGGATGAGCCTTTCCGACGCGCCGATAGGCGCTTACGGGCCCGGCAAGGCGGATGCGTTCGTCGACATGGTCATAAGTCCAGAGCGTGCCGTAGCGACGGCAAAGTGTGCAATTGCAGGCAGTGATCGAACCGGGATCGCCCTCCAGGGTCCAGTGGGCTGCGCCGCAGTGGCAGGTTCCCGTCAGCATGTTTCCTCCTCCACGTTTCGACGGCTAAACGGCATCTCTTTCTTAGCATTGCGTCGGATCTCGTGCGAGGTTCGACAAACAGCGGAGTGGCTTGATGCGTTCACCCGTTTCCAACTATGCATTGTCTCATCGCCAATATCCTTGCCATCATCGTTGGCATTCGCCATGAAGGCCGATGACTTCCCTTCCGCCAGCCAGCATACGCCAGCGGCTCGACGAATTGCTCGTCCAGCGCGGTCTGTTTGCCAGCCGCTCGCGTGCCCGCGACGCGGTCGAGCGCGGCACCGTGACGATCGATGGCATCGTCGCCCTCAAGCCGGGCCAGGCCGTTCTGCCTGAGTGCAACATTGTCGTTGACGATCCGGCGCAGGGTTACGTGTCGCGCGCCGCACTGAAGCTGAAGGCTGGTCTCGACCATTTCGCCCTCGACCCCACCGGCAGCGAAGCGCTCGATGTCGGCGCCTCGACCGGGGGCTTTACGCAGGTGCTGCTCGAACGCGGCGCGGCGCATGTCACCGCGATCGATGTCGGGCACGGCCAGATGCACTCCGACATTGCCGGCGATCCGCGCGTGACGGTAATTGAAGGCCTGAATGCGCGCGAACTGTCGGCCGCCGATCTCGGCGGCCGTGTGCCGGATTTCATCGTCTCGGATGTCAGCTTCATATCGCTGAAACTGGCGCTGCCGCCGGCGCTTGCCTTGGCCAGGAATGGCGCAAAAGCTGTGTTTCTGGTCAAGCCGCAATTCGAGGCCGGCCGCGAGGCGATCGGCAAGGGCGGCCTGCTTAAGGACCCCTATGATGCGGCGCGCATTGCCGGCCTGATGCAGGACTGGCTCGATGCCATTCCCGGCTGGCGCTCGCTGGGGCTTCATCTGTCACCGATAGAGGGCGGCGACGGCAACCGCGAGTTCCTGCTCGGCGGCATCAAGGACGTCGAGACCCAGAAGCGATGAGCACCCGTTTCACGATCGCAAGGTTGGGCTCGCAGGGCGACGGCATCGCCGAGACGGAAACCGGCGAGGTTTTCATTCCGTTCGCGCTGCCGGGAGAGGTCGTCACCGCCGCGCGGGAGAAAGATCGCGCCACCTTGATGTCGGTCGTTGAGGCTTCGCCGTTGCGGGTCGATCCGCCGTGCCGGCATTTCGGCGCATGCGGCGGCTGCGCCGTCCAGCATCTCGAGACTGAAGCCTATCACCGGTGGAAGCGCGAAAAGGTCGTGCATGCGCTGAAGAGCAAGGGCATCGCTTGCGATGTCGGGGCGCTGGTGCCGTGCGCGCCGCACACGCGCCGCCGCGTCGTCTTCACCGCCCGGCGGAGCGAGGCGGGAATGCAGTTCGGCTTCGTTCGCGCGCTGTCATCCGAGATCATCTCGATCGAGGAATGCCCGATCTCGGCGCCGCAGATCGTCGCTGCGCTCGACCGTTTGAGGATGCTTGCCGGACTGATCTGCACCACGACCAAATCGTTCCACATGGCGGTGACGGTGACCGGTTCCGGCCTCGATGTCGCGGTTCACGATTCCGGCAAGCTCGGCGAGAACCAGCGCCGCGTCGCTTCCAACTTCGTCATCGCCGAGGGGCTAGCCAGGCTGTCGGTCGACGGCGAGGTCATTATCGAACCAAACAAACCGGTCGTCCTGTTTGGTGGCGTCGCCGTCGCAGTGCCTCCGGGCGCTTTCCTGCAGGCGACCGAGGCTGCCGAACAGGCGATGGCCAACATTGTCGGCCAGCATTTCGCGCGCGCCAAAAAGGTCGCCGATCTCTTCGCCGGCTGCGGCAGCTTCGCGCTGCGCCTGGCCGCAAGATCGGAGGTTCACGCGGCGGAAGGCGATGCGGCGGCACTCGCGGCGCTCGACCGGGCATTCCGTTTCGCCAGCGGCCTGAAGCGGGTGACCGGCGAACGTCGCGACCTGTTCCGGAGGCCGCTCACATTCAAGGAGTTGAATGCCTTTGACGGCGTTGTCTTCGACCCGCCTCGCGCCGGCGCCGAGGACCAGTCGAAGCAGATCGCGCGCTCCGACGTGCCGCTCGTCGCTGCGGTGTCTTGCAATCCGGTAACGCTGGCGCGGGACCTACGCATCCTCATGGACGGCGGCTATACCCTGAAGAGCGTGACGCCGATCGACCAGTTCCTGTGGTCGCCGCATGTCGAGGCCGTGGCGCTGTTGGAGAAGCCGAGACGAAGGCGCTAGCAGCCAGGGCCTGAAACGCGCACCAAAAAAGCACATTTTTAGCGCACGTCGTTCAGACTGTGCTAGGGAATTGCCATGAGCACCGCAGCCTTCGAAATTTCGCCATCGTGCTTCGGCGAGGAGCGGGCGCCGTTTCTCTCGCCAAGGCGGATCGCTGAACTGCTAAGGGTCAATATGACAGAACTGGCGGGGCTGACCGGTCTCGCGCGCAACACGCTTGCCGCCAAGTCCGGTGCGCGCAAGGTCGACGCCGCATTGAGTCCCATCGTCCGTATCCTGGCGATGGCCGGCGAGATGGCCGGTGATGAACATCGTGCGGCGATCTGGTTCAAGCATCAGCCGATCCCCGGTTGGGCCGGAAAGACCGCCTACGATCTGGTTCGCGAAGGCAAGACGGACAAGGTGCTTGCCTATCTGGAGGCAGTCCGCTCCGGCATCTATGCCTGAAACCAGGCTGACCCTGTGGCGCGCTTTTGTGCCGCGCTGGGCCGCTGTGAGCTGCTATGCTTCTTGCACGCGTTCGTATCCGGCCGCCTTCGCGGCCCTGACGAACTTGCGGTCAAAAGTCGCGAAGCCAGCGCAGTGAGCGGACTTGCCCAGATGCAGCGCATCAGCGAAATCCAACCCCTGTTCCGAGAGGTCGAGCGCGGACGACACGACCGCCCCGTCTTCCACCTCTACCGTGGGAAGCCCGCTAAACACCCGTAGCGTACGGGCGATTTCAAGCGGCGCAAAACCGTAGGCGCTGCGCAACACCCATTCGACTTCCAGCATCACCGTGACGGCGACAAAGACCGGCTGGCTATCGATCAGCGCCCGGGCGCGGGAAGACTGCGACGGGTGATCGCCCGTCAGGTAGCGGACGATCAGGTTGGTATCAATTGCGAGCATGGCGCCGCCGCGCTTCGGCGAGCACGCCCGCGTCCATTTCCTCCAACGTCTTCGGCCTGCCACTATAGCGCAGCGATCCAAACACGTCCTCTGGCCGTGTCTCGGCGAAGACTGGCGCAGGCTTCAGTAGCACGCCCTCCGGGGTATCCTCGACCAGAAGGCGTGTGCCGGCATGCCATTCCCTCCGTTTCCGGATCGCGCTGGGCAGGATGACCTGTCCCTTGGTCGAGACCGTAGTTACGAGCTTTTTTGCGGCAGCCATCTCGGCACATCCTTAGGTGTAAGACGAATGTAAGATAGTCGAAGCTCTCCGCAAATTCAAGGCGCAAGCTACTCCTACTTCAAGGCAGTGGGCGGCGGGGATTGGTTGTTCCGGAGCGGCGATAATTCGGCGTCAACTCCATCAAACCCTGGTGCCGCCGACTGTCATCTGGTTCATCCTGAGATGCGGCTGGCCGACGCCGACCGGCACGCCCTGTCCGGCCTTGCCGCACATGCCGATGCCGGTGTCGAGCTTCATGTCGTTGCCGATCATCGCCACACGATGCATGGCATCCGGCCCGTTGCCGATCAGCATGGCGCCCTTGATCGGTTGCGTCACCTTGCCGTTCTCGATCATGTAGGCTTCGGTGCAGCCGAACACGAACTTGCCCGAAGTGATGTCGACCTGGCCGCCGCCGAACGACACGGCATAGATGCCGTTCTTGACCGAGGCGATGATCTCGTCCGGCTCCATGTCGCCCGCTGTCATGTAGGTGTTGGTCATGCGCGGCATAGGCTCGTGCGCGTAACCTTGGCGTCGCCCGTTGCCGGTGGCTTTCATGCCCATCAGCCGGGCGTTCTGGCGGTCCTGCATGTAGCCGACCAGCTTGCCATCGTCGATCAGCACGTTATGGGCCGATGGCGTGCCCTCATCGTCGACGGTAAGCGAGCCACGCCGCTCGGGCAGGGTGCCGTCATCAACGACGGTGACGCCTTTCGCTGCCACCTGCTGGCCAAGCAGGCCGGCAAAGGCCGACGTCTTCTTGCGGTTGAAATCGCCTTCCAGCCCGTGGCCGACGGCCTCGTGCAACATGACGCCCGGCCAGCCGCTCGACAGCACGATGTCGAAAGTGCCGGCAGGTGCTGGAACCGCTTCGAGATTGACCAGCGCTTGCCGCAATGCCTCCTTGGCCGCGTGCCGCCAGCTGTCCTCGATCAGGAATTCACCAAAATCCTTGCGGCCTCCCATGCCGTAGGAGCCGCTCTCCTGGCGGTCGCCGTCGCCGACCACCACCGACACGTTGATCCTGACCAGCGGACGGATGTCGCGCACCATCTGGCCGTCGGCGCGCATGATCTCGACATGCTGCCAGGAGGCGGCGAGCGACGCCGTCACCTGCCTGACGCGCGGATCCTCGGCCCGCAGCCATGCATCGATTTCCTGAAGCAGCTTGGCCTTGGCCTCGAAGGAAGGCGAGGGGATAGGGTTTCCGTCGCCGTAGAGGTGGCGGTTGGTGCGGGCAGGCGCTGCGGCAAGCGTGCCGGAATAGCCGCTCTTCACCGTCGAAACGGCATCGGCGGCGCGCAGCAGCGAGGCTTCGGAGAGATCGCTGGAATGGGCGTAGCCGCTGGCTTCGCCGGCGACGGCGCGCAGGCCGAAACCCTGGTCGGTGTTGAAATTCGCGGTCTTCAGCTTGCCATTGTCGAACATCAGCGATTCGCTTTCGCTATATTCGAGAAACAGTTCGCCGTCGTCGGCGCCGTTAATAGTCTCGGCAACGATTTGCTTGATGCGATCGTCGGAAATGTCAAATTGGCCGATCAGGCTGTTCATGGCAGGTCCATTCGCAGGAGGATTGTTTCCCACGATGTAGGCGCGAAGGCCCGCACAGACAATCTGAAATGAGATTTGCCGTGACCTCGGCCGGTCAACATCACTGGATCGTGCTACAAGACCAGTCTCAAGGCAGGGCGGCGAAGCCGTCGGCGAAACCCTTGAGGTCGACGGGAATGCCGATGCCCTCTTCCGGCGTCTGGAAGACGATGAAGGTGGCGGACGTACCGGTCTTCAGCGTGTCGAGCAGCGGCTTTTCCAGGATGACCTCGGCATAGCAGCCGTCCTGGAAACAGCGCACGAAATAGGCGCGGCCGATATCCTTGCCGTCGACATTGAGGCCGAGGCCGTTGGGCAACAGCACGCCGAGCGGCGCCAGCACACGCAGGATTTCGGCCTTGTTGTCGGCTGTGCGCAGCACGACGACGGAAAGCCCCATTTCCGGGCGGTCCTCGGCGACGACGTTCTGCATCATCACGCATTGTTCGGACGTAGCACCGGCGGGCGTATCGCAGATGATCGACCACGCCCCATGCGTTGACTTCACCGTGCCGCTTGGCTGCGCGGCATTGGCCAGGCCGGCGCCGGACAAGGCTATTGCGGCGGCAACAAAGATGACCTTCGCCAAGGTTCTCGAAAGCCAAGGGTTCATGACGGCTCCATTGCGAATCACGGCACTTTAAGCCGCACTAAACCCAAGTAAAGGACGAGACCCCGGCGATCTGCCCCGACACAGGCAACAATGCGCTTTTCCGTGCCAATTTCGCCCTAATTGCGACGGTTCCGCGCGCCGCGCAGCTCATTCTACCCGGATGCCGCTCTGGTGATTCGCGGCGAGCCGTCACCGCACGAAGCCAGCGCCGCGCTTGCGCGCAAAAATGCCGCACGGGTTCCGGCGCTCCTTTCTTGCGGAGGCAAATAGAGTATGGTTTGAACCAGCCTTGAATTGTCCGGGATTCCCGTCCCGGCATTGTTCGACATTCTTGCGGTCCGATCGCGAGGAACTGGGAGATGACGAGGGCGATGAGAAAATTCCTGGCAACCGCCAAAATCGTAGCTAGTGCCGCCGCCACGTTGTTTGCCGCTGCATCCGCTCATGCAGCCCAGCCCCAACCTTGGGAAACCAGTTTTCAGCCTCCGGCGACCGACATTATGCGGCAGATCGAGTGGTTCGGGAACTACTCGTTCGCGTTCATCATTGTGATCACCGCCTTGGTGCTTTTCCTGATTGCCTACTGCATTTTGCGGTTCCGGGCGAGCGTCAACCCGACGCCGTCGCGCACCAGCCACAACACGCTGATCGAGGTCATCTGGACTGTCGGTCCCGTGGTCATCCTGCTCTGTCTCGCCATTCCTTCGTTCCAACTGCTGACCGCGCAATACACGCCGCCGGAAGAAGCCAAGCTGACCGTCAAAGCGACCGGCAATCAGTGGAACTGGGACTACGAATACCAGGTCGACAACACGCTTTCCTTTAATTCCGCGATCCTTCAGGATGCCGACAGGGCTGCTGCCGGCAAGGAAGATCGCGCCGAGTATCCGCGCCTGCTCGCCGTCGACAATGAGATGGTGGTGCCGGTCAGCACCATGACCCGCGTGCTGGTGACGGCGACCGACGTCATTCACGCCTTTGCCATGCCGTCCTTCGGCATCAAGACCGACGCGGTGCCGGGCCGCATCAACGAGGTCTGGTTCAAGGCCGACAAGGAAGGCCTCTATTACGGCCAGTGCTCGGAACTCTGCGGCAAGGACCACGCCTTCATGCCGATCGCCATTCGCGTCGTCTCCGATGCACAATACAAGACCTGGCTGGCGGCAGCCAAAACCGACCTTCCCGGCGCCAACAAGGCGCTGATGGCCGAGGTCGATGGCACGAACAAGGTAGCGGCCGCCGGCAATTGATGCCGCGACCAGAAAAGATTCAGGGAACGGAGCCGACCATGGCGCACGCTGCAGCTCACGACGACCACGACCACAAGCCGTATCATGGCTGGGTCCGGTGGGTGTATTCGACCAACCACAAGGACATCGGCACGCTTTATCTGATCTTCGCGATCATGGCGGGCTGCATCGGTGGCGCCTTGTCGGTCGTCATGCGCATGGAATTGCAGGAGCCGGGCATCCAGATATTCACTGGCCTGGCGCAGATGGTCTACGGCATGAATGGCGACGCCGCCATCGACGGGGGCAAGAGCATGTACAATGCTTTCACCACCGCGCATGCGCTGATTATGATCTTCTTCATGGTGATGCCGGCGCTGATCGGCGGCTTTGCCAACTGGATGGTGCCGATCATGATCGGCGCGCCGGATATGGCCTTCCCGCGCATGAACAACGTCTCGTTCTGGCTGCTGCCGCCGGCTTTCATCCTGCTGATTTTCTCGGCCTTCGTCCCGAGTGCGCCCGGCGCCTACGGCGTCGGCGGCGGCTGGACGCTTTATCCGCCATTGTCGACATCGGGCCAGCCCGGACCGGCCATGGACCTGGCGATCCTGTCAATCCACATCGCCGGCGCCTCCTCGATTCTTGGCGCCATCAACTTCATCACCACCATCTTCAACATGCGCGCGCCCGGCATGACCATGCACAAGATGCCGCTTTTCGCCTGGTCTGTGCTGATTACCGCCTTCCTGCTGCTTCTGTCGCTTCCGGTGCTGGCCGGCGGCATCACCATGCTGTTGACCGACCGCAATTTCGGCACCACCTTCTTCGCCCCGGACGGTGGCGGCGATCCGATCCTGTTCCAGCACCTGTTCTGGTTCTTCGGCCATCCGGAGGTCTACATTCTGATCCTGCCGGGTTTCGGTATCATCAGCCATATCATCTCGACCTTTTCGAGGAAGCCGGTGTTCGGCTATCTCGGCATGGCCTATGCGATGGTAGCCATCGGCGCGGTGGGCTTCATCGTCTGGGCCCACCACATGTACACGACGGGCCTATCGCTCGACACCCAGCGCTATTTCGTCTTCGCCACCATGGTCATCGCGGTGCCGACGGGTGTGAAGATCTTCTCGTGGATCGCCACTATGTGGGGCGGGTCGATTTCGCTCAAGACCCCGATGCTGTGGGCGATCGGCTTCATCTTCCTGTTCACTGTTGGCGGCGTCACCGGCGTGCAGCTGGCCAATGCCGGCCTCGACCGCCCGCTGCACGACACCTATTTCGTGGTCGCGCACTTCCACTACGTGCTGTCGCTGGGCGCGGTCTTCGCGATCTTCGCCGGCTGGTACTACTGGTTCCCGAAAATGACCGGCTACATGTATTCGCCGGTGATCGCCAACACCCACTTCTGGGTCACTTTTGTCGGCGTCAACCTGGTCTTTTTCCCGCAGCACTTCCTCGGCCTTTCCGGTATGCCGCGTCGCTATATCGACTATCCGGATGCCTTCGCCGGCTGGAACATGGTGTCGTCCTACGGCTCGTACATCTCGGCTATCGGCGTCGTCATCTTCCTGTTCGGCGTCTTCGAGGCGTTCCAGAAGAAGCGGGTCGCCGGCGCCAATCCTTGGGGCGAGGGTGCGACCACGCTGGAATGGCAACTGCCTTCGCCGCCGCCGTTCCACCAGTGGGAACAGTTGCCGAAGATCAAGTAGGCGGTTGCCTCCTTTAATACGGAGCCGCCGGCCGACCGGCGGTTTTGGCCAACGGAATGATGGACTTTAAGTACGCATGGCCCTTGCCGAAGACAGACTGATTGACGAGCCGGGCTTCCGCATGTCGGAAGCGACGGCGGGCGATTTCTTCGCCCTGCTGAAGCCGCGCGTCATGTCGCTGGTGGTGTTCACTGCGTTTGTCGGCATGGTCGCCGCTCCGGTGACCATCAATCCGCTGCTGGCGGTGATCGCGATCCTGGCTATTGCCATCGGCGCCGGCGCCTCCGGTGCGCTCAACATGTGGTATGACGCAGACATCGATGCGGTGATGACGCGCACCGCCGGCCGTCCCGTGCCGGCCGGCCGTATCCGGCCAGGCGAGGCATTGAGTTTCGGGCTGGTGCTGTCGGTTCTGTCGGTGATGACGCTCGGCGTGCTGGTCAACTGGTTGGCAGCATCGCTTCTGGCCTTCACCATCTTTTTCTATGCCGTCATCTATACGATGTGGCTGAAGCGCTGGACGCCGCAGAACATCGTCATCGGCGGGGCTGCCGGTGCCATTCCGCCGGTCATAGGCTGGGCGGCGGTAACCGGATCGGTCAGCCTCGAAAGCTTGGTGCTGTTCCTGGTCATCTTCCTGTGGACGCCGCCACATTTCTGGGCGCTCGCGCTGTTCAAGTCGGAGGACTACGCCAAGGCAGGCATTCCGATGATGCCGAATGTCGCCGGCCAAGCCTCGACCAGACGCCAGATCTTTGCCTATGCGCTGGTCCTCGCGCCGGTTGGCGTGCTGCCCTGGGTTCTCGGGTTCACCACGCCGGTCTATGGCATCGTTGCATTGCTGCTCGGCGCCGGCTTCGTCTGGTATGCGTGGAGGGTGCTGCAAATGGCCGATGACGACCGGGCGATGAAGCCCGCCAAAGCCTTGTTCGGCTATTCGCTGCTCTATCTCTTCGCCATCTTCGCCGCCTACTTTGGCGATTGTGTCGTCGCGCGCGCGCTGACCATTGGTGGAGCATGAGCATGGCCGAAAAGAAGCTTGAACTGGTCACGTTGACCGAACGTCAGCAGAAGGCCCGCCGCAATCGCTCGGCCGCAATCGGTTTCGCGCTGGCGGCGCTGGTCGTCATATTCTACGTCGCGACCATCGTGAAATTTGGTCACAGTTTCCCCGGCTCGATGTGAGCTTAACATGACCAGGCAAACAGTCACCGATCCTAAGAAGAAGAATACGAACCGCGTCGTCGCCGGCGTCTGCATCGCGTTCTTCGGCGGCATGATCGGCATGGCCTACGCCGCGGTGCCGCTCTACGCGATGTTCTGCCAGGCGACAGGCTACGGCGGCACCGTCAAACGGGCGACCCAGCAATATGCCGATCGGGTGCTCGATCGCGACATCACCATCCGCTTCGACGCCAACACCGCCGGCGTTCCCTGGCAATTCCAGCCGGTCGCTCGCTCGATCACCATCAAGATCGGCGAAACCGCCGAGGCGCATTTCAGCGCGACCAACAAATTCAGCCGTCCCATCACTGGACGCGCCACCTTCAACGTGCAGCCGGAACTGGCCGGACCTTACTTCAACAAGGTCGAGTGTTTCTGCTTCACCGACACGACGCTGAAGCCGGGCGAGACACTGGACATGCCGGTCGTCTTCTATGTCGATCCCGACATCGTCAACGCGCCGGAATTGAAGGATCTGACGACGATTACCCTGTCCTACACGATGTTCCCGGTCGACAAGACCAAGCCGGTCGCATCATCGGTGCCGGCCGACGGCCGCCGCAACAAGATTTCAGATACCGAAGCAAGCCTCGGGGGTTGATATGGCAGACGCACACGCAAAACCACAACATGACTACCACCTCGTCGACCCGAGCCCGTGGCCGTTCCTGGGCTCCGTCGGGGCGCTGGTGACCGCGTTCGGCGGCGTCTGTTACATGCAATACCTCAAGGGCGGCGATTTCCCGATCTTCGGTTTCAATGTCGCCAATCCATGGCTGTTCTTCATCGGCCTGCTGATCGTCATCTACACGATGTTCGCCTGGTGGTCGGATACGATCAAGGAGGCGCATGAGGGACACCACACCCGTGTCGTGTCGCTGCATCTGCGCTACGGCATGATCATGTTCATCGCCTCCGAGGTGATGTTCTTCGTCGCCTGGTTCTGGGCCTTCTTCGACGCCAGCCTGTTTCCGGGCGAGGTCCATCAATACGCCCGTACCGCCTTCACTGGCGGCGTCTGGCCGCCCAAGGGCCTCGAAGTTCTCGACCCCTTCCATCTGCCGCTCTACAACACCGTCATCCTGCTTCTGTCGGGTACCACGGTGACCTGGGCGCACCACTCGCTCATCCACGGCGACCGCAAGGGCCTGATCAATGGGTTGGTGCTGACCGTCGGCCTCGGCATGCTGTTCACCATGGTGCAGGCCTACGAGTACATGCACGCGCCGTTCGGCTTCAGGGATTCGATCTACGGCGCCACCTTCTTCATGGCGACCGGCTTCCATGGTTTCCACGTCATCATCGGCACGATCTTCCTGTTGGTCTGCCTGATCCGCGCCATAAAGGGCGACTTCACGCCCAAGCAGCATTTCGGCTTCGAGGCCGCCGCCTGGTACTGGCACTTCGTGGACGTGGTGTGGCTGTTCCTGTTTGCCTCGATCTACGTCTGGGCATCGAACGGCGCGATGATCGAACCGCACTGAGATCGAACTGAGGAAATCGACAAGGCGGCTGCGGCGACGTGGCCGCCTTATCTTTTGCGGCAAATGCTCCTAGGATGATCCCATGAGCGACGACAAGGCGATCTGGCCACCAATCGATCCGATCTCGGCCGGCTTGCATGGCCGCTGCCCCCGCTGTGGCGAGGGCAAGCTGTTCTCCGGGTTCCTCACGGTCGGCAATCGCTGCACCAATTGCGGCCTCGATTATTCTTTCGCCGATGCTGGTGACGGGCCGGCGGTGTTCGTTATCCTGATCATCGGCTTCATCGTCGTCGGCCTGGCGTTGTGGATGGAGGTGACGCTCAATCCACCGCTTTGGCTGCATCTGCTGCTGTGGATTCCGCTGACGCTGGTGCTTTGCCTGGCGGCGCTCCGGCTGATCAAGGGCGTGCTGCTGACGCTGCAATACCGCAACAAGGCGGCCGAGGGCCGGCTGGACCGCGGCGAATGAGCGAGGCATCAGGTTCGGTGGCCGGCCGGTCGCGGCCCAAGCGCGCATTGGCGCTCGGCCTGGGTATCGTCGTGTTTTTGATCCTGCTGGCGCTCGGCACCTGGCAGGTTCAGCGCCTGCACTGGAAAGAGGGCCTTCTCCAGACGATCGACCAGCGCACGCATTCGGCGCCCGTGCCATTGGCCGAGGTCGAAAAGCGGTTTGCTGCCGCCGGCGACGTGGACTACACGCCGGTGATAGTGACCGGCACTTTCCTGCATCAAGACGAGCGGCATTTCCTCGCCACCTGGGAAGGCCAGTCCGGTTTCGACGTTTTCACGCCGCTGCAGCTCGACGATGGCCGTTTCGTGCTGATCAACCGCGGCTTCGTGCCCTACGATTTCAAGGATCCAGCCAAGCGGCCGCAGGGGCAGGTAACGGGCAAAGTGACGGTGACGGGGCTCGCCCGCAACCCGCTGCCGACCAAGCCCTCGATGATGCTTCCCGACAATGACCCGCAGAAGAACATCTTCTACTGGAAGGACCGTGACGCGATGGCCTCGAGCGCCGGCCTGCCGACAGGTGCGGCGCTGGTGCCGATCTTCATCGATGCGAACGCCACGCCCAACCCCGGCGGGCTGCCGGTTGGCGGTGTCACCGTCATCGACCTGCCGAACAGCCATCTGCAATATGCGATAACCTGGTACGGCCTTGCCGCCGCCCTTGCCGGCGTCCTGATCTCCTGGCTCCGCCGCCCGGCGAAAGACCAATGATCGCCGCCACTACCCTTGACAGGGCAGGGCCGCGCACCTCATTTCGCGCCTTGAGCTCAGAAGTCATAGTCCGATCAACCGGCCCACAATCAGCGTAAGATGCAATCATGCTTCACACAAAGCCGCCGCTGACCATCCGGCTCTGCCAGCCCCGCGGTTTCTGTGCGGGCGTTGACCGTGCCATCCAGATCGTCGTGCTGGCGCTGAAGAAATACGGCGCGCCGGTCTATGTCCGCCACGAGATCGTGCACAACCGCTACGTCGTCGAAGGGCTGCAAAGCCTCGGCGCGGTGTTCATCGAGGAGCTCTCCGAGATCCCGCCCGAGCATCGCCAGAGCCCGGTCGTCTTTTCGGCGCATGGCGTGCCGAAATCGGTGCCGGCCGACGCCCAGTCCCGCAACCTGTTCTATCTCGACGCGACTTGCCCGCTGGTCTCGAAAGTCCACAAGCAGGCGATGCGCCATCAGCGGCTTGGCCGCCACGTGCTCTTGATCGGCCATGCCGGGCATCCGGAGGTGATCGGCACAATGGGCCAGTTGCCGGACGGCGCGGTAACTCTGATCGAGACCGAGGCCGACGCCGCAAGCTTCGTGCCCGCAGACCCACAAGCGCTCGGCTTCGTCACCCAGACGACGCTGTCGGTCGAGGATACCGCCGGTATCGTCCGCGCCCTGCAGCAGCGTTTTCCCGAGCTGCACGCGCCGGCGGCGGAATCGATCTGTTATGCCACCACCAATCGCCAGGAAGCGGTCAAGGAAACAGCGGCCGGCGCCGATCTCTTCCTGGTTGTCGGCGCACCTAACTCGTCCAACTCGCGGCGCCTGGTCGAAGTGGCCGAGCGCGCCGGCGCCTCGATGTCGCTTCTCGTGCAGCGCGCCTCCGAAATTCCGTGGAATGAGATTGCCGGCATTTCGACGCTCGGCCTGTCGGCGGGCGCCTCGGCGCCGGAGATCATCGTCGACGAGATCGTCGATGCGTTCAGGCAGCGCTTCGACGTGACCATCGAGCTGGCCGTGACGGCGACGGAGACGGAGGACTTTCCGGTGATGCGGGTGTTGCGCGATGTCGAACTGACGGCTGCCGACATGGCCTTCGTCAACGGGGCCGCGTAGCAACGATGGCGGTTTACACCGACGTCAACGAGGGCGAGCTCGGCGCATTCCTCAGGAACTATCCGGTCGGCGACCTCTTGTCCTACAAGGGCATCGCCGAAGGCACCGAAAACTCGAATTTTCTGCTGCACACCAGCAGCGGCTCCTACATCCTGACGCTTTACGAGAAGCGCGTCGACAAGGCTGACCTGCCGTTCTTTCTCGGCCTCATGGCCCACCTCGCCAGAAAGGGCATTTCGTGTCCGCTCCCGGTCACCGCACATGATGGCGGCGTGATCGGAACACTTGCCGGCCGGCCGGCGGTCATCATCACCTTTCTCGAAGGCCTGTCGCTGCGGCGGCCGACGGCTGCACATTGCGGCGAGGTCGGCAAGGCGCTGGCGGCACTGCATCTCGCCGGCGCGGATTTTCCGATGACCCGCCCCAACGCCCTTGCCATCGATGGCTGGCGCAAGCTGTGGAATGCCGCCCGCGCCCGCGCCGACGAGGTCGAGCCGGGACTGGCGGCCGAGGTCGATGCCGATTTCGCCGATTTCGAGCGGAACTGGCCGAACGGTCTGCCGCAAGGCATCATCCATGCTGATCTTTTCCCGGACAATGTGTTTTTCCTCGGCGAGAAACTGTCCGGGCTGATCGACTTCTATTTCGCCTGCAACGACCTCTATGCCTATGACGTTGCCACGTGCCTGAACGCCTGGTGCTTCGAGAAGGATTTTTCCTTCAATCTGACCAAGGGCACGGCGCTGCTTGCCGGCTACCAAAGCGTGCGGCCGTTGAGCAGTGACGAGAAAGCTGCGCTGCCGATGCTGGCGCGCGGTTCGGCGCTGCGCTTCATGCTGACCCGGCTCTACGACTGGCTGACGGTCCCGGATGGCGGCCTGGTGATGAAACGCGACCCGACCGAGTATATCCGCCGGATGCGCTTCCACCGGGCGATCAACTCTCCTTCCGAATATGGACTGACATGACCAAGCGCGTTGAAATCTTCACCGACGGTGCCTGTTCGGGCAATCCCGGGCCTGGCGGCTGGGGCGCAATCCTGCGCTTCAACGGCGCAATCAAGGAGCTCCATGGTGGCGAGGCTCTGACCACCAACAACCGCATGGAGTTGTTGGCGGCCATCTCGGCGCTCAATGCGCTCAAGGAGCCTTGCGTCGTCGATCTTTATACCGACAGCAACTACGTCAAGGACGGCATTTTCGGCTGGATCGACGGCTGGAAACGCAACGGCTGGAAGACCGCTGCCCGGCAGCCGGTGAAGAATGCCGAGCTGTGGCAGCAGCTCGACGCTGCGCGCAACCGCCACCAGGTCACCTGGCATTGGGTCAAGGGCCATGCCGGCCATCCCGAGAACGAGCGCGCCGACGAATTGGCGCGGCTCGGCATGGCGCCATTCAAGACGAAGTCGGCGAAACCCGTGCTCGCGTCCGTGCCGCCGGAGGAAGGCACCCAGTCCAGGCAATCGGCGGCCAAGAAGGTTCGCCGCTCGACCCAGAGTTATTGATCCGGTTGAACTGGCGTGTCAGCGGATCAGAAGGGCGGTGCCGAACAGTCCGATGGCAAACACCGTATGCGACACAAGATTGAGGGCGCGGACCTGCATCGGATTGGGCCGCTTCGAAGCGGCCCAGCCGGCGCCCATGCCGGGCGCCAGCAGAAACCACCCGGCGCCGACGGTGACGATGCCGAGCATAAAAGCCGGCAGGAAGGTCGGCGCGGTGAGCCAGGCCGTTCCGGCCAGCACGACCAGTATGACGCCGTAGACGATGCCGACAGCATAATGAAAGGCCCAGCCAAGTACTGATTCATGCGGGTAGGGCGAGGCCTCGCCAATGTCGTCATGGAAGACCTTGCCTTCCCTGAGATGCCAGACCCAGCGGCCGACCAGCCCCCAGTTCGGCCGCGGCTGAGCAAACGCCTTGTTCAGGAAAATCGCCCAGAGATCCATAAGCGCGGTTGCGCCGATGCCGATCGCGACGCTGCGCCAGACGATGTCAGACATAATCGAGGTCCCCAGAAGCAAGCAGTCCCGAAGGGCCGACGCATGGTCCCGAAAACCGGGTCGGCTTTCGGAAGGATCATGCGCCGATGCAAAAGTCAGCGTCCTTTGGACGCCCTTTGCCGTGCCTGGCCTAGGCTGTCGCCAGGACGGAAAGCTGTCCGAGAATGTGAGCCGCACCGGATTCGTCGACGCCGGGCTTTGTCTCGACATTGAGTGCGGTGACCTTGCCGTCATCGACGATCATCGAAAAACGCTTCGAGCGTAGCCCCATGCCGCCGCTGGAGAGGTCGGCGTCGAGCCCGACGGATTTGGCGAAATCGCCATTGCCATCGGCAAGATAAAGGATTTTGCCTTCACCGCCGCTGAAGCGGGCCCAGGCCCCCATAACGTGAACATCGTTGACCGAGACAACGGCGATAGTGTCGACGCCGCGCGCCAGGATGGCGTCGTAATTGTCCAGGTAGCCGGGCAGATGATTGTTGCTGCAGGTCGGCGTGAAGGCGCCTGGAACGCCAAACAGCACGACCTTCTTTCCTGAGAATAGCTCGCCCGTCGTTATCGGCTTTGCACCGTCGGCGGTCATTGTCTTGAAGGTCGCATCGGGCAGTTTGTCGCCAACGGAGATCGTCATGATGGTCCTCGCTTGGAAATGGAAGGGAGTGTCCTTGCGATAGCGAATTAAGGCGCGCCCGGCAACCGTCCAGACGTTGGCATCACGGGAATGGCAACAGGCCTTCGACCGCGCCTGCGGCACTTGTCAGTGTGTAGTGCAGGCCGCCATCGGTTGGCGTTGTCGACGGCCTGTCGAGGATCGGCACAGTAAAGATCAGCTTGCCATCCTTTTCGCTGCGTGCCGGGGCACCGAACATGTAGTCGCGTTCGCCGGCAACGAAGAAGTCGGCGCCCTCGGGGCTGCCCGGAAAGCTCGCTTCGACAATCAGCGTTTCATGGTCGCCCGGCAGTACGTTTATGCCGAAATCGGGCGTTGCCGTGGCAGGCAGGGTGGCAAGGCTTGCCTTGACCAGTGCCGCGTCCCCGGCGTTGTCCGGATCGGCGCCGGGATCGACGGTCAGCCTTGTCTGCACCGGGATGCAGATGGTTTCGCAGATGCCGAGGAAAATGTCCGCATCGATGACGGCCGGCTGGCCGGGCGCGGCAAGCGTGAACGTCACCGGCAACGAAACGGGGTGGTCGTAGCCGGCCCATTTGCCGTAGCCGTCGTCGTGGCGCTGCGGCGGCGGAAACGAAAGCGTCGCGTCGGCAATGTTGGTGCTGGCCGAGACGTCGATCTGTGGCGGCACGCCCGCATCGCCCGGATCGCGCCAATAGGTCTTCCAGCCGGGCTTCAGCGCAATGTCGAGGACGCCCTGGAGACGCCCGGCCTCATCGGCCTTGCCGCTCGTCACCAGCCGCACCCTGCCGCCTTCGCTGTTGTACCAGGCCGATGAGGAGGCTGAGGCGGGGAGGCCGGTCGCCGATCCAATGGCTACGCCAAGCAGCAGGATTTTCAAGCTTTGCATGGCAATGATTTGATCGTCTGTTGATGGCCGCACAATGATTTCATGACGCCGCCGGCATCATATTTGCGTGACCTTCGATTTACGAGCCCGATCAAATCGGGCGCCGCCCATCTTTTCGACGCCCCGGAAACGCGTTACGCTGTGGCCATGGATTTGTTGCGCCATAAAAGGACGGCCGCAGGACCCGGCTTTCTCGACGATCAGTTCCTGATTGCCATGCCCGGCATGAAGGATGACCGCTTCACGCGCTCTGTCATCTACATTTGCGCGCACAGCGACGAAGGCGCGATGGGGCTGATCATCAACCAGACGCAGCAGATGCTGTTTCCGGACCTGCTCGTGCAACTCGGCATCATGAACGAGCTGGAGGCAATTCGCCTGCCGCCACCGGCGCGCGACTTCGTCGTGCGCAATGGCGGACCGGTGGATCGTAGCCGCGGCTTCGTTCTGCATTCGGGCGACTACCGGGTGGAATCCTCGCTCGCCGTGTCCGACGATGTCTGTCTGACCGCGACCGTCGACATATTGCGCGCCATCTCCTCCGGCCGCGGACCCCGGCGGGCTCTGATGGCGCTTGGCTATGCCGGCTGGGGTGCGGGCCAGCTTGAAAACGAGATCGTCGAGAATGGCTGGCTGACTTGCCCGGCAAGTGCCGAGCTTCTGTTCGACGCCGACATCGATCGCAAATATGACCGGATCCTCGCCTCGATCGGCATTGATCTCGCGCATCTCAGCCTGGCTGCCGGTCACGCCTGAACCTCATTACGTCCTGAAACTTGTCACGCTTGGGTCAACGGATACTGTTCCTTCAGCGTCTTCAGCACCTGGTCGCCCGGCATCGGCGCGCCGAACATGAAGCTCTGCACGTACTCGCAGCCCATCTGCCGCAACTCCAGCGCATCGCTCTCGTCCGAAATGCCTTCGGCGACAACCGACAGGCCGAGTTCATGCGCCATATTGACCATGGATTTGAGCAGCACCGCACGTTTCGGCGTCGCGTCGTCGACGAAGCTCTTGTCGATCTTGATGGTGTCGAATGGAAAGCGCGTCAGATAGGCCAGCGATGAATAGCCGGTGCCGAAATCATCCAGCGACAGGCCGATGCCAAGCTGCTTCAGCTTGGTCAGCACATGGGCGGTCTGCTCGGGATTGTCCATCACCAGCGATTCGGTGAGTTCGAGCCGGAAGCAGCGCGGTTTCAGGTTGGCTCGCGCGATCACCGAGCGGACGTCGCTGACCAGGTCGCGGCGGATGAGCTGACGGCTGGACAGATTGACCGAGACCGACAGCGGCGCATCGCCGATCTGCTTTTGCCATCCCGCCAGGTCTTCGGCAGCCTGTTGCATGGCGAACAGCCCAAGCTGCACGATCAGGCCGCAGTTTTCGGCGACCGGAATGAAATCAGCCGGCGGGATCATGCCGCGACGCGGATGGTCCCAGCGCAGCAGCGCTTCGAAGCCTGCGACGCTGCCGTCCTCCAGCCGCACGATCGGCTGGTAGGCAAGCGTGAATTCGCGTCGTTCGATGGCGCGGCGCAGATCGGACTCGAACTGCAGCCGGTCGGTGCCGACGGTGCGGAAGGCGGGACGGAATGGCTCGATCCGGTCGCCGCCGAAGCGCTTGGCCTGATGCATGGCAAGCTCGGCATCCTTGACCATGTCCTCGGCTGAGGTCTGCGTGGCGGTCCAGGTGATCAGCCCGATCGAGGCGGTCAGCACGATCTCGCGCTTGGCGAAGGTGATCGGGTTGTTGATGGCGTGCTTGATGGCATCGGCAATGCCCGCGATGCGAGCCGGATCCTGCTCCGACAAAAGCATCAGCGCGAACTGGTCGCCGGCAAAGCGCGACAGCGAATCCTTCGGCTTGAGCAGCCGGTGCAGCCGCCGCGCGATGGTCAAAAGGATGGTATCGCCGGCCGAGATGCCGAGCCCGTCATTGACCTGCTTGAAGCGGTCGATGTCGATGACGAAGACGGTCGGGCGCACCTTCTCTTCGGTGCGGGCGATCGAAATGATCGCCTCCAGCCGGTTCATGAACAACTCGCGGTTGGGCAGGCCGGTGAGATTGTCATGTACGGCGTCATGCAGCAGCCGTTCCTCGGACTTCTTCTGCTCCGTCACGTCGACCATGGTGCCGACGCAGCGGATGACCTCGCCGTCCGAGCCGATCACCGGCCGGGCGCGCAGCGAAAACCAGTGATAGTGCCCGTCGGCGCCGCGCAGGCGGAAGTTTTGCGACACCCGGCCGCGCCGGTGCTCGAGCACCACGTCGAGCGTCGTGCGAAACGTGTCGCGGTCGTCGGCATGCAGCACCGGCAGCCAGTTGCGGGCGGGCCCGCCGAGACTGTTGGGGGCAAGGCCGAGCTGAATGCTGACGTCGGGACGAGTGACGACGCGGTCGCGCAGCACGTCCCAGTCCCACACGGTATCGCCCGATCCGGCAACCGCCAGCGCCTGGCGCTCGAGATCGGAGAACAGGCCCTGATGCAGGGCGCCGCCGGCAAAAGCGTGCTGCATCACCGTGAAGCCGATCAGCAGGATGATGAGGATCAGCCCGCCGCCCAGCGCCGGCTGGGCGATATCGTTGTCCAGCATGCCGGTGATCGCCATCCACGATCCGCATAGCCACAGCAGAACCATCACCCAACTGGGCACCAGCATGATGGCGCGGTCGTAACCGCGGATACCGAGGAAGATGATCAGGCCGAGCCCGGTCAGCGAGGTGGCGGCGAAGGACAGCCTGGCAATGCCAGCGGCAACCGCCGGATCGATGATGGCGACACCGGCGATCAGCACCAGCCCGAGAATCCAGACCAGCGCGCCGTAGCTGAAATGGCCGTGCCACCGGTTGAGGTTGAGATAGGCAAACAGGAACACCACGAAGGTCGCCGCGAGCGCCACCTCCGTTCCGGCGCGCCACATCTGCTCATTGCCCGGTGAGATCTCTATGATCTTGTTGAGAAAGCCGAAATCGACGCAGATATAGGCAAGCACCGCCCACGCTAGGGCCGCCGTTGCCGGGAACATCGAGGTCCCCTTGACGACGAAAAGGATGGTCAGGAACAGCGCCAGCAGGCCGGCAATGCCGATGACGATGCCACGAAACAGCGTGTAGGAATTGACCGAATCCTTGTAGGATTCAGGGTCCCACAGATAGACCTGCGGCAGCTTGGGCGAGGCGAGCTCGGCGATGAAGGTAATCACCGTTCCCGGGTTCAGCGTGACCCGGAAGACGTCGGCGTCGGGGCTGGTCTGGCGGTCGAGCGCAAAGCCTTCGCTGGGCGTGATCGCGGCGATACGGGTCGAGCCGAGATCCGGCCAGAACAGGCCGGAATTTACCAGCCGGAAATGCGGTGCGACAATCAGCCTGTCGAGCTGCTGGTCGGTGGTATTGGCCAGCGCGAACACCGCCCAGTCACCGCTCGAGCGCGCATCATTTGCCTCGACCTCGATGCGCCGCACGATGCCGTCCGGGCCTGGCGCGGTCGACACCTGAAAATTCTCGCCCTGGTTCCGGTAGATCAAGACGGCCCCCGAAAGATCGAGCGCAACGTCGTCGCGGGCGATCTTGATCGGTTCTACGGCAAAGGCCGAGGACGCCGCGCAGAGCGTGACGATTGCCGCCAGCATAAAGGCAAGCAGCGACCCCTTGCGCAGAAAATTCGTCAAAATCAGCCCTTTGTTCCAACGCCCGGCGGATCGTCCGCGATTCGGGCGTATAGGTAATGGTCCTGCCAGATGCCGTTGATCCTGAGATAGGATCGTAGCAGTCCTTCGCGCCGGAATCCGGCTTTTTCAAGCACGCGGATCGACCGGGCGTTGTCGGGAATACAGGCAGCTTCGATCCGGTGCAATCGCAGCGTTTCGAAGGCGAAACGCGTCACCACTTTGACGGCATCGGTCATCAGGCCGCGTCCGCTGAAGCGCTCGCCGATCCAGTAGCCGATATGGCCGCTTTGGGCGACCCCGTGGCGGATATTGCCGAGGGTGATACCGCCGGCCAGCTTGCCGCTGCTTTTCTCGAAGATGAAGAAGGCGATCGCCGTCCCCTGCGCGTAGTCCTCGCGGTAGCGCCCGATACGGTGCCGCCACGCAGTGCGGTCGAGCTCGTCAGGCGTCCATCGCGGCTCCCACGGCTCGAGGAAGGCGCGGCTTTCACTGCGCAGCACCGACCACTCGCGATAGTCGTTGGTCAGCGGTACGCGCAGCGTGACAAGCTCGCCCTTCAGTGCCGGCAGGTCGCGGCGAAAGAAAGGGAGCGCGAACACGACGCTCGAGTAGGCTTAGACGGCGAGCTTGCGGGCAGTGGTCTGCGTGCCCGAAAGCGAATCGAGGATCGCCTCATAGGGCGCGAGCGTACCCACCGGCCCGACGGCTGTAAGCGTCGGCTTGGTCGAAAAAAGCCGCGACGACAGGTCCGTCAGCCGCTCGACCGTCAGCGCCGACAGCCGCTCCATCAACTCTTCCTTGGCTATCGGCCTGCCGAACAGAAGCAACTGCCTGGCGATCTGCGAGGCGCGGCTGGCCGGGCTCTCGGCCGACATGATCAGCCCGGCGCGGTACTGCGCACGCGCCCGGTCGAGCTCCTCCTGCAGGATGTTTTCACCGGCCTTTTGCAGCTCGTCGATGATCACAGGCACCAGCTCGGCAATATCGCTTTGTCCGGTCGCCGCATGGACCCCGAAGACGCCCGTGTCGGAAAAACCCCAATGGAAGGCGTAGACCGAATAGCACAGGCCGCGTTTCTCGCGGACTTCCTGGAAAAGCCGCGACGACATGCCGCCGCCCAGGATCATCGACAGGACCTGGGAGGCGTAGAAATCGCGGACGTGATAGGCGCGGCCCTCGAAACCCAGCACGATCTGCGCGTCCATCAGGTCGCGGTCCTCGCGAAAATCGCCGCCGACATACTGCGCATATTGCGGGATGGTGCCGTCGGCCTTGCCGCGGAAGCTGCCGAGACGCTTTTCGACCTCCCGCACGAAATCGTCGTGCTTGATATCGCCGGCCGCCACCATCACCATGTTCTCGGCGCCGTACTGTCGTTCGATGAAGTCGTGCAGCTGCTTCGAAGTGAAGGATTTGACGGTTTCCGGCGTGCCAAGAATCGAGCGGCCGATAGTCTGGTGGCGGAAGGCGGTCTCGGTAAAGTGATCGAAAACGACGTCGTCGGGCGTATCGTGCGCGGCGCCGATCTCCTGCAGAATCACATGCTGCTCTCGTTCCAACTCCTGCGGATCGAATTCGGATTCCTGCAGGATGTCGGAAAGGATATCGACGGCCAGCGGCACGTCGTCGCTCAGAACCCTTGCATAATAGGAGGTCGTCTCGACGCTGGTGGCGGCATTGATCTCGCCGCCGACGTCCTCGATCTCCGAGGCAATCTCGAAGGCGCTTCGCCGACTGGTGCCCTTGAAAGCCATGTGCTCGAGCAAGTGCGCCATTCCGTGCTCTTCGTCACGCTCGTTGCGTGCGCCCGACTTGACCCAGGCGCCAAGGGCAACAGATTCGAGGCTTGGAAGGGTTTCGGTGGCGACTGTCAGGCCGTTCGACAGACGGCTTACCTCAACACCCATATGGCAATTACTCCCTAACGCGCCGCCCGCGTGTGGCGGCCGACATAATCTTCCACCATTTTCAGGTCGGATGGAAGTACCGTGTATTTTTCCTCGGCGCTCATCAACCCGCCTAGCCATGCAGGCAGGGCAGGCGACACGCCGCTGGCGGATTCGACGGCGGCGGGAAACTTTGCCGGGTGCGCAGTGCCCAGCACCACCATCGGCACCTCACCCGCACCCTTGCCGGCGGCCACATGCACGGCCGCGGCGGTATGCGGGTCGAGCAGATAGCCGCTCGCCGCAAGTGTGGTGCGGATGGTGGCGGCGACCTCGTCCATGGTGGCGCGGCCGGCGTCGAATTCGGAGCGGATCTTGGCGATTTCGCCGGCCTCGATGGTGAAGGCGCCGGACTGCTTGAGCCCGTTCATGTAGCGCCGCACGGTCGAGGCATCGCGGCCGGACGCTTCGAACAGCAAGCGTTCGAAGTTCGAAGACACCTGGATGTCCATCGAGGGGGACGTGGTCGAAAAGACCCCCTTCATGCGGTATTCGCCGGTCGCCAGCGTGCGCGCCAGAATATCGTTGTCGTTGGTGGCGATGATCAGCCGTTCGATCGGCAGCCCCATCTTCTTGGCGGCATAGCCGGCGAAGATGTCGCCGAAATTGCCGGTCGGCACGGTGAAGGAAACCGGCCTGTCGGGCGCGCCGAGCGACAGCGCGGAGGAGAAATAATAGACGATCTGGGCCATGATGCGGGCCCAGTTGATCGAGTTGACGCCGGACAGCGATACCCGGTCACGAAAACCGTGGTCGTTGAACATGTCCTTTACCAGGCTCTGGCAGTCGTCGAAATTGCCTTCGATCGCCAACGCATGGACGTTTGCGGCGGTCGAGGTCGTCATCTGCCGCTGCTGTACCGGCGAGACGCGGCCGTGCGGGAAAAGCACGAAGATGTCGGTGCGGTTGCGCCCGGCAAAGGCATCGATGGCGGCCCCTCCGGTGTCGCCGGAGGTGGCGCCGACAATGGTGGCGCGCTGGTCACGCTCGGCCAGCACATGGTCCATCAGCCGTGCAAGAAGCTGCATCGCCACGTCCTTGAAAGCGAGCGTCGGGCCGTGGAAGAGCTCGAGCACGAAGCTGTTCGGCCCGGTCTGCACCAGCGGGCAGACGGCCTCATGGCGGAAGGTTGCATAGGCTTCGCGCACCAGCCGTTCGAACACCGGCGCCGCGATCTCGCCGCCGAGGAACGGCGACAGCACGCGGATGGCAAGATCGGGATAGGCAAGGCCGCGCATGGCGCGGATCTCGGCTGCGGAAAAATGCGGCCAGGCGCTCGGCAGGTAGAGCCCGCCGTCGCGCGCCAGTCCGGCCAGCACCGCGTCGGAAAATCCAAGCGCGGGCGCTTCCCCGCGGGTACTCACATATTGCATCGTCACGTTTCCATTGCTGCCGGGAATTTTCGCCCGCCGCGAGGTGGTGGATTTCTGCGCTGGATCAGTCGCATTTTTGCCGCGCGGTTGATATACGTCACCGGCTTTGCGAGAGGGAAGTGCAGTTCATGGCGTTTCATTCATTCAACGGTCGTTTTGTCGCGGGTGTGGCGCTCACCGGCTTTATGCTTGCCGCCGCAGGTTGCCAATCGAGCGACAATGGAATTCTCGGCTTCGGCAAAAAGGATGCGACGCCGCCACCGCCACCCGATCCAAAGGTGCTTTCCAGCCAGTTGCAGGCCTATTGCCCGAAAGTGACGTTGCGTGACGGCACCGCCTTCTTCAATACCTACGCCAAGAGCGGTCCGAAGCCGAAGAAAAAACCCGATGTTGCCGCCGAGGAAGCCGCCCAGCCGGCAGTGGACGCGGCAGGCGTCGATCAGCCGGACGATTCCGCCAAGATCATCTATCAGGCTTCGATCACCGATGTGACCCGCGACTGCAGCCGCGCCAACGGCTCCTTGTCGATGAAGATAGCCGTCGCCGGCAAGGTCGTGCCTGGCCCGATGTTCACCCCCGGGACCATCACCATGCCGATCCGCATCGCGGTGATGCACGGCACCGAAGTTCTCTATTCGCAGCTTCACTCCTATCAGGTCCAGGTTACCGATCCTTCGAGTGCCACGCAGTTCGTCTTCACCGATTCCAACGTCGTCGTTCCGGAGCCGACGGCGAAGGACTACCAGGCATATGCCGGGTATGACGAGGGCGCTCCGAAAGTAGGGACAGACAAGCCGAGGAAGAAGAAAGCCGCCGCGACCAACTAAGCCGCTGCATTCGTGCCACGGCGGTTGGAGGCGGCCTCTCAGGCGTCCGCCGACCATTCCGACAGCGCGGCGATCACGCTTTTCAGCTCCGCCCAGCGGCGGATGACCGTTTCCGCGCCGGCCTCGGTCAGCGCATCGGCGTGGCCGGGATAGCTGTGCGCCGCGCCGGTGAAGCCGATGACGCGCATTCCCGCCGTCTTGGCGCCGGTGACGCCATGCACCGAATCCTCGATGACAAAGGTGTTGGCAGGATCGGCCTTGAGCTTTTCCGCGGCGAACCGAAACACGTCCGGCGCCGGCTTGGTTTTCCCGGTCGGAGTTTCCAGCGAGGAAAAGATACGGCCGGCAAAGAACGGCAAAAGCTGCACCTTCTCCAGCATGAATTCGATCCGCTCCGAGCGCGAATTCGAACAGACGCAGCGCGGCACTGCTACCGCGGCGACAGCCTCGTGCGCCCCGTCGATGGCACGCACGTCGCTGCGCAGCCTACGATCGACCAGCTGTTCCTCCTTGTCGATCAGCGAGGCCTGGAACGGGATCCGGGACTTTTCCTCGACCCGCATCATGATGTCCTTGAAAGTCAACCCGGCATAGACCTCGGAAATCTCCTCGGCCGATATCTCGTAGCCGGCCGAGGTCAACAGCTCGGCATCGATCCGCGCGGCGATGATTTCGGAATCGACGAGCACGCCGTCGCAATCGAAGATGACAAGGTCTGGCTGGGGCATGGTGATCCGGAAAGCGGGATGAAGGGAATGCCGAGGGCTTTTTGGTCCAAACGGCTCAGGCGGCGCGGCATACACCAACAGGCCGGGCTTCGCAAATTCGGCGGGCTGCTTCACTGAATATTTACGCTGATCGGTAACCATAACGGACAGTAAACAGTAACGCGTGCCTTGGGTGTCACAATGTCTGCCGTGCGTCTTCTCGACGAGCTTTCCGATGTTCCCCAGCAATCCGAGTGGCTGGATACGATCCTGAAGGGCGACTGCGTTGCCGCGCTCGAACGGCTGCCGGAAAAGTCGATCGACGTGATCTTCGCCGATCCGCCCTATAATTTGCAGCTCGATGGCGATCTGCACCGGCCCGATCAATCCAAGGTCGATGCCGTCGACGACCATTGGGACCAGTTCGACAGTTTTGAGGCCTACGACGCCTTCACCCGCGCCTGGCTGCTGGCGGCGCGCCGTGTGTTGAAGCCCAACGGCACGATCTGGGTTATCGGCTCCTACCACAATATTTTCAGGGTCGGCGCCAAGATGCAGGACCTGGGCTTCTGGATCCTCAACGACGTCGTCTGGCGCAAGACCAATCCAATGCCGAATTTCCGTGGCCGCCGTTTCCAGAACGCGCATGAGACGATGATCTGGGCATCGCGCGACCAGAAGGGCAAGGGCTACACTTTCAACTACGAGGCGCTGAAGGCATCGAACGACGATGTCCAGATGCGCTCGGACTGGCTGTTTCCGATCTGCACCGGCGGCGAGCGCCTGAAGAACGACAATGGTGACAAATTGCATCCGACGCAGAAGCCGGAAGCGTTGCTTGCCCGCATCATGACGGCATCGACCAGGCCGGGCGACATCGTGCTCGACCCGTTCTTCGGTTCAGGCACCACCGGGGCTGTGGCCAAGCGGCTTGGCCGCCACTTCGTCGGCATCGAGCGCGAACAAACCTATATCGATGCCGCCATGGAACGTATCGATGCGGTCCGGCCGCTGGAAGGCGCCAATTTGACGGTACTGACCGGCAAGCGCGCCGAGCCGCGCGTCGCCTTCGTCACCCTTCTCGACAATGGCCTGGTGGCGCCAGGCGCCACGCTCTACGACGCCAAGAAGCGCTGGGCGGCAAAAGTGCGCGCCGACGGCACGCTGGCCATCGGCGACAGTGCCGGGTCGATCCACAAGATCGGCGCCGAGGTGCAGGGGCTGGACGCCTGCAACGGATGGACCTTCTGGCATTATGAGCGCAGCGGCGGCCTGACCCCGATCGACGAGCTTCGCCGCATTGCTCGGCTGGGCATGGAGCGGGCGGGCGCCTGACGGCTTCCGAGTTGCGGCAGATCGGTTAATGCGAAGGCTCAACCAACTCCTGGAACCGATTCAAATCACACTTTGATCCCAAGACTCTCAAGGTCCGCCCTGAGCGTCTTTGCATCGGTGAACAGCACCGACTGCCAGCCCGCCGCCTTGGCGCCGTCGACGTTCTTCTGGCTGTCGTCGATGAACAGCGTCGCTGACGGCTCGAGGCTGAACGCGGCGACGTGGTGGTCATAGATGGCGCGATCCGGCTTGATCTGGCGGATGTCGCCGGAAACGGTGACGCCGCGCGGCCGATTGAGGAAATCGAAGCGCTCGCGGGCCTCGGCGAGCGTATCTGCAGCGAAATTGGTGAGCATCGTCACGTCATGGCCGCTGTCGATCAGGCCGATCATGATGGCGACGCTGTCCTCATAGGCGTGAGGCACCATCTCGTGCCAGTGCCGGCGGAAATTGCGGATATTTTCGGCGTGCTCGGGATATTGCGCGATCGCCAGCGCTTCGGCCTCTTCCCAACTGCGGCCGCGATCCTGCTCGATGTTCCAATCATGCGTGCAGACATTGTCGAAGAACCATTTCCGTTCGTCGGGATCGGGGATCAAGCGACTGAAGGGCAGGTCCGGATCATAGTGGATCAGCACTTTGCCGATGTCGAAAACGATGTGGCGGATTTCAGTCATTCTTCTCTCTTTCAACGCGGCCGCTGCTTTTTCGTCGCGCCCGGTATCGCCGCTTCGATTACCTTTTTCATGACGCTCGGCAGCGCTTCCCCGGAAATTTCATGGGCCAGCGACCAGAAATGCCCGACCGGGGCGGCAACGTCGGTCTCCGCCTTGAACACGTCGAGTTCAAGCGCAAAATGGGTAAAGATATGGCCGATGCGTCCGGCCTGCTGCCAGTTGCCGGGGAGCGGGGCCGCCGCTTCCGTGGTAGCGCCGTCTATGCGCGCCGTCCAGCCGGTCGTCGGCACCTCAGTCATGCCGCCGAGCAGGCCTTTGTCCGCGCGCTTGCGCAGAAGGATGGCGCCGTCGCACCTGACGGCAACGAAGGCGGCACCGCGGCGTAAGGGTCTTTCGGCCTTGGGCAGGCGGACCGGAAAGCGTTCGGGGTCGCCCGAGATCGTGGCGCTGCAATTCTCGCGAACGGGGCAGAGCATGCAGCGGGGCCGTCGCGGCGTGCAGATCGTCGCGCCCAGGTCCATCATCGCCTGCGCGAAGTCGCCGGGCCTTGTCGGGGGAACCATGTGCTCGACCTGGCCGCGTATCTCGCCCTTGGCCTCGCCCAGCGGAGTGGCGATCGAAAACAGCCGTGAGACGACCCGTTCGACATTGCCGTCCACGACCGCGGCTGGTCGGTCGAAGGCGATCGCTGCGATCGCCGCCGCCGTATAGGCGCCGATGCCGGGCAGTTCCTTCAAGCCGGACTCGCTGTCCGGAAAGCGGCCGCCTTGCCGCGCGACGAGATCGGCACAGGCTTTGAGGTTACGGGCGCGGGAATAATAGCCGAGCCCGGCCCAGGCCTTCATGACGTCTTCGGTCGGTGCCGCCGCCAGCGCCTGGACCGTTGGCCATTTCTGCACGAACGCCCGAAAATAGGATTTTACCGCCTCGACCGTGGTTTGCTGCAGCATCACCTCGGAAAGCCAGACCAGATAGGGATCGGGCCGCGCCCCGCTCGCCAGCGCGCGCGGTGAAACGCGCCAGGGCAAGTCGCGGTGATGCGCGTCGTACCAGGCAAGCAGCCGGGAGGCGATCTCGACATTGTCTCCGGATACGGCCTTGCGGGTCTGGTCGTGCAGTGCCATTGATCGAGGGTCGGCCCTAATCCATTAGTGCTGAAGCTGGAGAACGCACATGGCAGGGAAAAGGCCCTTCGGCAATCCCGTTCCGGTGAGCGATCTCGCAACCGAGATCCTCGACCCAGTGCTGCGCAAACGGGCCGGTATGTCGATCGGACTGGTCCAGTCATGGGAAGAAATTGCCGGGCCGCGGCTTGCCGGCCGCTCGCGCCCGGAAAAGATCCAGTGGCCGCGCCGCATGCACGAGGACGATCCTTTCGAACCGGCGGTGCTGGTGATTGCCTGCGAGGGTGTGGCGGCGCTGCATCTGCAGCACGAGACCGGCGAGATCATCAACCGGGTCAATGCCTTCCTCGGTTTCAATGCGATCGGCCGGATCAGGATCGTGCAGAAGCCGATATTGGCGGGCAAGGACAAGCCGAAACCCAGTTTGCGGCCATTGACTGCGGCCGAGAAAGCGAAGCTGTCGGGCACCGTTGGTTTGATCGAGGACGGCGGGCTGCGCGCCTCGCTAGAGCGGCTTGGCGCCACCATTCTCGGTCAAAAGAAACCGTGATCTCGCGCTATCGTGATGGTATGCCCGGATTTGGCGATTGGAATAGGGGCGGTAATGCCTTAATTCGCGCCAACTCTCGCTTTTTGTAGACTTTGCATTGCAAAATCCAACTATTGCCAGGTGATTCGTATGATCCGTTCCTTGTCCCGCAGAAACCTTTTGACTTCGCTGGTCGCAATACCAGCGGTGGCGCTGCTTGCCGCCTGCAGCGACTCGGGCGAGAAAGCCGAGGCGCAGGATGTGAAGCCTGCGGCTCCGGAACCTGCGAAGCCGGCCGCTCCGGCCGCCGCGGCGGCGCCGGAGGCTCAGGGCACGGTCGATATGGCGGCACTGCTGAAGCCCGGCGCATTGCCCGACATGCAATTCGGCAAGGACGATGCAAAGGTCACTATCGTCGAATATGCATCGATGACCTGCCCGCATTGCGCGCATTTCGCCGAGACCACTTTTCCGGAGCTGAAGACGAAATATATCGACACCGGCAAGGCCCGTTACATACTGCGCGAGTTTCCGTTCGATCCCAGCGCCGAGGCCGGTTTCATGCTGGCGCGCTGCTCCAAGGACAACTATTTCCCGATGGTCGACGTGCTGTTCAGGCAGCAGGCGAACTGGGTTGGTGTGAACAATACCAAGGACGCACTGCTGCAAATCGCCAAGCTTGCCGGTTTTACACAGGAGTCCTTCGAGGCCTGCTTGACGGACCAGAAACTTCTGGACGATGTGAGATCCGTCCAGAAGCGCGGCGCCGACGAATTCAAGGTCGATTCCACACCGACCTTTTTCATCAACGGAAAGACCTACAAAGGGGCGATGTCGATTGCGGAAATGTCGGCCATCATCGACCCTCTGCTCTGACGTTTCGGCAGCGCCGAAGCGGCGTCGCTTCGGCGTGCGCACTTCTTTGTCTTGCCGCGGGGTCTCCTTGCAAAACCGCGGAACAGCGTTGCGAAACTTGGCTATGGGCCGGCGCGAATGAAGTTCTCGCGCCTTCGCCTGCTCGGCTTCAAATCCTTCGTCGAACCCGGCGAGTTCGTCATCGAACGCGGCCTGACCGGCATAGTCGGGCCGAACGGCTGCGGCAAGTCGAACCTGGTCGAGGCGCTGCGCTGGGTTATGGGCGAAAGCTCCTACAAGAACATGCGTGCGTCCGGCATGGACGACGTCATCTTTTCCGGTTCGGGAACGCGTCCGGCCCGCAACACCGCCGAAGTCACGCTGTTCCTCGACAATAGCGACCGCACCGCGCCGTCCGCCTTCAACGACGCCGATGAGTTGCAGGTCTCGCGCCGCATCGAGCGCGAGGCCGGCTCGCTCTACCGCATCAACGGCAAGGAGGCTCGCGCCAAGGACGTTCAGCTGCTGTTCGCCGACCAGTCGACCGGCGCCCGCTCGCCCTCGATGGTCGGCCAGGGCCGCATCGGCGAGCTGATCCAGGCAAAGCCGCAGGCGCGCCGCGCGCTGCTGGAAGAGGCGGCCGGAATTTCCGGCCTGCATACGCGCCGCCACGAAGCCGAGCTGCGGCTGAAGGCGGCGGAACAGAACCTCGAAAGGCTGGACGACGTCGTCGGCGAGCTGGAAAGCCAGATAGAAAGCCTGAAACGCCAGGCCCGCCAGGCCTCGCGCTTCAAGAACCTGTCGGCCGACATCCGCAAGGCCGAAGCGACGCTGCTGCATCTGCGCTGGACGCTGGCCAAGACGCAGGAAGGCGAAGCGCGTTCGGCGCTGGCGATTGCCACCGCGCTGGTCGGCGACCGTGCCGCCGCCCAAATGGCTGCCGCCAGGGAACAAGGTATCAACGCCCACCGGCTGCCGGACTTGCGCGATGCGGAAGCCGCTGCCGCCGCCGCCTTCCAGCGTCTGTCGATCGCCAAGGCGCAGATCGAGGAAGAGGCGGGCCGCATCCGCGCCCGCCAGGCAGAGCTCGACCGCCGACTGCAACAGCTCGATGGCGACCTTGCCCGCGAGGAGCGCATGGTCCGCGATAATGCGGATATCCTCGAACGCCTCGCCGCCGAAGAAGCCGCGCTCAATGCCGAAAACGCCGGCGCCGCCGAGCGCGAGGCCAGCACCCGCGCGGCTTTCGAGCAGGCGGCATCGACGCTTGCCTCGAGCGAGGCCAGGCTCGCCGCGCTGACCGCCGAACGGGCGGAGGCTGCCGCCTCGCGCAACCAGATCGAACGGACGCTGCGCGACACCGCTGAGCGCCGCGACCGCTTTGCCCGCCAGCTTGCCGATGTCGACCGCGAACTGTCGGAGATCGTCTCCAGGGTCGCCGGCCTGCCCGATCCCGCCGAGAAGCGGCTACTGGTCGATCAGGCGCTGGCGCTGCTCGAAAAGGCCGAGGCAGCCGCCATTGCCGCCGAACAGGCGGTCGCCGAGGCGCGTGCAGACGAAAGTGCTGCCCGCCCACCGGTTCAGGACACAAACGCCGAACTGGCGCGGATCGAAACCGAGGCCCGCACGCTGGCCAAGATCCTCAACGCCGCCAGCGGCGATCTATTTCCCTCGGTGCTGGAGCAGATCAGCGTCGAGCGTGGCTACGAGACGGCGCTGGGTGCCGCGCTTGGCGAAGATCTCGACGTGCCGCTCGACCGCAGTGCGCCGGTGCATTGGGGCCAGAGCGAAATCCAGCCTGCCGACGCCGCATTGCCCGAAGGCATAAGGAGCCTCGCCAGCGTTGTGCGTGCGCCGGCACAGCTGGCCCGCAGGCTGGCCCAGATCGGCATTGTCGAAGCCGCCGATGGAAGACGGCTGCAGACGCTGCTTGCTTCCGGTCAACGGCTGGTCAGCCGCGAAGGCGCGCTCTGGCGTTGGGACGGCTTCACCGCCAGCGCCGATGCCCCGACCGCCGCCGCGCAGCGGCTGGCGCAGAAAAACCGGCTGGCCGAACTCGATGCCGAAGCAGTCCATGCCACGCGCACCCTGCGCGAAGCTGAACAAGCCCTTGCCCAGGCCGAACAGGCGCTTGCCCAGGCGAGCGAGGCCGAACGCAACGCCCGACAGGCCGGGCGCGACGCCCAGCACGGGCTCGACGCTGCCCGCAATACGCTGGCCGAGGCCGAAAAAGCCGGCGGCGAGCTGTCGAGCCGGCGTGCCGCACTTGACGAGGCGCGCGCACGCATTGTCGACAGCCATGAGGAAACGGCGGCGGCATTCGTCGAGGCGGAAATGCTGCTGCAATACGCGCCCGATCTCGGCGACCTGCAGTTGCAGCTCGAGCAGTCGGCGGCCAACGTCGCCCGCGATCGCGCCGCCCTTGCCGATGCGCGTGCCGTTCACGAGGGCCTGAGGCGGGAAGCCGAGGCACGTGCGCGTCGGCTCGATGCCATCGGCGCGGAACGGCGCAACTGGGTGGAGCGCGCCGAAAACGCCTCGACACAGATCGCGGCGCTCGGCGAACGCAAGGCAGAGGCCGAGGCCGAGCGCGAGCAACTGGCCGACGCCCCCGACGAGATCGACGCCAAGCGGCGCGCCCTGCTGTCGCAACTCGCCGAGGCCGAAAGCCTGCGCAAGGCAGCGGGCGACCGCTTGCAGGAAGCGGAGAACCGCCAGTCCGAGCTGGACAAGGCTGCGACTGCTGCCATCCAGTCGCTGGCCGAGGCGCGCGAATCCCGCGTTCGCGCCGAAGAGCGGCTGACCGCCGCCGACGAGCGTCGGCTGGAAGTCGAGGCGCGCATCCAGGAAACGCTGAACACGCCGCCGCATCTGGTGATCCGCCACACCGGCCTCGAACCCGACAGCCCGACGCCCGAAATGCCCGAGATCGAGCGTCAGCTCGACCGGCTGAAGGGCGAACGCGAACGGCTCGGTGCCGTCAATCTGCGCGCCGAGGAGGAGCAGAAGGAACTGTCGGACCGGCTGGAGACCATCGTCTCCGAGCGCGACGACATCATCGAGGCGATCCGCAAGCTGCGGCAGGCGATCCATAGCCTGAACCGCGAAGGCCGCGAGCGGCTGCTCGCCGCCTTCGAGGTGGTCAACGGCCATTTTCAACGGCTGTTTTCGCATCTGTTCGGCGGCGGCACCGCCGAGCTGCAACTGATCGAGTCCGACGATCCGCTCGAAGCGGGGCTCGAGATCCTGGCGCGTCCGCCCGGCAAGAAGCCGCAGACGATGACGCTGCTGTCCGGCGGCGAGCAGGCGTTGACGGCGATGTCGCTGATCTTCGCCGTGTTCCTGACCAACCCGGCGCCGATCTGCGTGCTCGACGAAGTCGACGCGCCGCTCGATGACCACAATGTCGAGCGTTTCTGCAATCTGATGGACGAAATGGCCGCAACCACCGAAACGCGCTTCGTCATCATCACACACAACCCGATCACCATGGCGCGCATGGACCGGCTGTTTGGGGTGACCATGGCCGAGCAAGGCGTCAGCCAACTGGTGTCGGTTGACCTGCAGGCGGCCGAAGCCATGCGCGAAGCAAGCTGACGCATCAGCTTAATGGTGGTCTCCACCTCGGCTTTCGACTATAGCACGACAAAATGGGCCGGATCTGCCGCTCCAGATGCCGGCCCGGCTATGCGCGTGGAGAAGCTTGTTGCCTATACTTGTCACCGGAGCCGCGGGGTTCATTGGCAGCCACGTTTGCCACCATCTGCTCGACCGGGGAGAAGCGGTCGTCGGCGTCGACAACATGAACGACTATTACGACCTGGCGCTCAAAAAGGGGCGGCTTGCCGGCCTTCTGCCCCATAAGGATTTTTCGTTCCACCAGATCGATATTGCCGAACAGGGCGCGCTTCCAGCCGCTTTGGCCGGGCAAGGCATCGTTAGGATCGTGCACCTTGCCGCGCAGGCGGGCGTGCGCCACTCACTCGACAATCCGCGGCTCTATATCCGCTCCAATGTCATGGGCCACCTCGAAGTGCTCGAATTCTGTCGCGCCGAACCGGCATTCGAGCATCTGGTCTATGCCTCGTCGAGCTCGGTGTATGGCGGCAACCGCAGCGTGCCGTTCAGCGAAGCCGATCAGGTCGACAGGCCCGTTTCGCTTTACGCCGCCACCAAGAAAACCGATGAGTTGATGAGCCACACCTACGCCCATCTGTTCGGCATACCGCAGACCGGCCTGCGGTTTTTCACGGTCTACGGTCCCTGGGGCCGTCCCGACATGGCCTATTGGATGTTCACCCAGGCGATGCTCAAGGGCAAGCCGATCCGGGTCTTCAACAATGGCGAAATGTGGCGCGATTTCACCTACATTGACGATGTTGTGAAGGCGGTTGTCGCCGTGCTCGACAAGCCGCCGGCGGCTGACGTTCCGCCGAACAGGCTCTACAATGTCGGCAACAACCGGCCGGTGCGTCTGGGCGACTTCATCGACATTCTGGAAAGGCTGCTCAAGGTCAAGGCAATCCGCCACAACGAGCCGATGCAGGCGAGCGACGTCGAGAAGACTTACGCCGACATGACCGCGCTGGGGCGGGATTTCGGCTTCAGGCCTAGCGTTTCGATAGAGGACGGGCTGAAGAAGTTTGTCGACTGGTACCGGCCGTACTCGAAGCAGTGATTTGCACCGCTCGCCGTGATGCCTTCAAGCTGACATCTGAAGTGGGGCGCAAGTCGATCCGCAAAAGCATCATTTTGTCCTAACATCCTGTTAACCACATGCTCGCTGAAACGTATCCGATTAACCTTTGAGGCGCTTATGACCGCTATGTTTCGTGCCTTGCTGTTCAGTATGAGCTGTGTGGATGTGCGGATTCGGGGGCTATTTCGGTTCAGTCCGGGATGCGGAAGCTTTGCTTGCGCGCATGACGTCTGCGATCGCCCATCGCGGGCCGGATGAACAAGGGAAATTCGTAGCGCCCGAGGCTGGACTTGGGCATGCGCGGCTGTCGGTGATTGGAATTGGTGATGGCCAGCAGCCGATGTCCGACGAAACCGGCAATTTGACGATTGCGTTCAACGGCGAGATATTCAACTACGTGGAATTGCGCGAAGGGCTGCTGGCCAAGGGCCGACGCTTCCGCACGTCGAGCGATACCGAAGTTCTCCTGCAGCTGTATGACGAGATGGGCGAAGACTGCCTGTCGCTCCTGAACGGTGATTTCGCCTTCGCGATTTGGGATAACCGGCGGCGGCGGATGGTGCTTGCAAGAGACCGCATGGGTGTTCGGCCGCTGTTCTACACCAGCAAGGACGGGGTGCTCTACTTTGCGTCGGAGATAAAGGCCCTGCTGACGGTACCCGGCGTCTCGGCCGAAATCGATCCGATTGCACTCGACCAGATCTTTACGCTGTGGGCGCCGATTGCTCCACGCACGGTTTTCCGCAACATCCACGAGCTGGAGCCGGCAAGCGTGATGATCGCGACACAGGGGCAAGTCACGGTCAAACCATATTGGCACCTAGACTACCCGTATCCGGATAGGCCATCGAAGATCACCAATGAGGACGACGCGGCCGAGGAACTGCAGGCCCTGTTGACCGACGCGGTGAGGCTTCGCATGCGCGCCGACGTGCCGGTCGGTTCTTACCTTTCGGGCGGGCTCGATTCATCCCTCGTTTCGGCACTCGCGGCCGGCATGACTCCTCATAAGCTGCAGACATTTTCCGTGACGTTCGACAGCGCCGAGCATGACGAAAGCGCCTTCCAGACCGAAATGGCGTCAGCACTTGGCACGCGCCATCGAACCATTGCGTGCCGTGCCGGCGATATCGCCGGTGTGTTTCCCGAAGTCATCCGCTTTACCGAGCGGCCGATCATTCGCACGGCTCCAGCCCCCCTCTATCAACTGTCCGGCCTCGTTCGCCAGGCCGGTTTGAAAGTAGTGCTGACAGGCGAAGGCGCCGACGAGGTCTTTGCCGGCTATGATGTCTTCAAGGAAGCGCGGGTTCGCCGTTTCTGCGCGCGACAGCCGGCATCGCGCATAAGGCCACAACTGTTCCGCAAGCTTTATCCCTATCTGCCGGGCCTGCAACAGCAGTCCGTGGAGTACCTGGCTGCGTTCTTCGGAACCGGCAGCGCTGCCCTGGACGATCCGCTGTTCTCGCATCGGCCGCGTTTCAAGACCACATCAGCGGCGAAGATGTTCTTTTCCGGTGACCTGCGCGCGACATTGAAGGGGTATGACGCAGCCGAGGACCTGGCCAGCCGGTTGCCTGAGGCGTTTTCCCGGTGGCATCCGCTGCATCAGGCGCAATATCTAGAAACCCGCTTCCTCCTGCCGGGCTACATCCTCTCCAGCCAGGGCGATCGCATGGCCATGGCGCACGGTATCGAAGGGCGGTTCCCCTTCCTTGACCATCGCTTGGTGGAGTTTGCGGCAAGACTTCCGCCGGAGATGAAGCTGAAGGGACTGGTGGAAAAACACATATTGCGCAAAGCTGCCAGACACCTGCTTCCGACGGCCATCCGCGAGCGCACCAAACAGCCTTACCGGGCGCCGGAAGCCCGCTCCTTCGTGGGAGCCGGAGAATTGGACTACGTACGCGACTCGCTGAGCGAGGCGAGTATCGCCTCCGGAGGACTATTCAACGCCAAGGCGGTGGCGAACCTGCACGAGAAATGCCGCTTGCAGCCAGCGTCCGGATTCCGCGACAATGCGGCTTTCGTCGGCATTTTGTCGGCGCAACTGTGGCAGAAGATTTTCACCGGCGAAAAGGTCGGTGAAGCACGAGCGGCCTGAGAAATCGAGGGAATGAAAAATCATGGTAGCAATCAAGGACAAGGTCAAAACCTTTATCGTCGACAACTTCCTGTTCGGCGACAGGTCCTACGAGCTTGCAGACACCGCATCACTGATCGAGAACGGCATCATCGACTCGACGGCCGTGTTGGAGCTAGTGGCATTCATAGAGGATGATTTCGGCATAGCGATGGTCGATGCCGACATCGTACCGGCCAATCTGGATTCGATTGACCGTATCTCAGCCTTCGTCAAGGCAAAAGCAGAAGCGCTGGCAGCATAGGCGCCATCGGTGAGGAGCGTCCGTGCGGATCGAACATTTTCTGACGGCGAAGGCCGCTGCCCATCCAGCCAAAACGGCATTGATCACCCAGCACAAAAGGCTGTGCTACAAAGAGCTGGACGATCTCTCGAGCCGCCTGGCCGCCGCCCTTTTCATGAATGGCGTCAGGCGCGACGACCGGGTGCTGATCTTCATGGACAATTGCTGGGAGGCTGCGGTTTCGATTTTCGCAGTTCTTAAAGCAGGGGCGACTTTCAGTCCGATCAACGCATCCACCAAGGCCGAAAAGCTGGCCTACATCATCGCCGATTGCGATGCCGCCGCGATCCTCACTCAAGCAAGACTGATGCCCGTAGTCGCCGAGGCGTCCGGATCCTGCGGCAAGACGTCCTCCGGCAAGACCGGCATCTTCGTGGCTTCCACCGTTGCTGCCGATAGCCAATGCCCGGCAGGGGCCACATCCCTGGCGGAGTGCTTGACGGTCCAAGCCAGGGAGATTGACCATCGCGGCGTTGACGTCGATCTTGCGATGTTGATCTACACCTCGGGCTCGACCGGCCGGCCCAAGGGTGTGATGATGACGCACCGCAATTGCGACGCGGCGGCCGACTCCATCACCAACTACTTGCGCAACTCGGCCGACGACATCATCTTGAATGTTCTGCCCCTCGCTTTCGACTACGGCCTCTATCAATTGCTGATGGCCGTCAGGCTCGGCGCCACGCTCGTGCTCGAGAAGTCCTTCGCTTTTCCCCAGGCGGTCTTTGAACGCATCCGCCAGGAAGGCGTCACCGGGCTTCCGCTCGTGCCCACGATGGCAGCGATGATCCTGCAGATGAGGGACCTGGCGCCGGGCTTCCTGCCCAGCCTTCGCTATATTTCCAACACGGCGGCTGCCTTGCCGCCGCCTCACATAGAACGCCTTCAGTTCCTTTTCCCCGGCGTCAGGCTCTATTCGATGTATGGCCTGACGGAATGCAAGCGCTGCACCTATCTGCCGCCCGAGGAGCTCGACCGCCGGCCGGGCTCGGTCGGAATAGCCATTCCGAACACCGAAGCCTTTGTCGTCGACGACGAGGGGCAACGGGTGCCGCCGGGCGTAGCGGGTGAGCTGGTCATTCGCGGGCCGCACGTCATGCAGGGTTATTGGCGAAACGAAGCTGCGACGGCACGAGCCCTGCGCCCGGGTCCGAACCCTTGGGAGAAGGTTCTCTACACCGGCGATCTTTTCAGGGCCGATGAGGAAGGCTTTCTTTATTTCGTCGGCCGCAAGGACGACATCATAAAGTCGCGGGGAGAGAAGGTGGCGCCCAAGGAAGTGGAAGCCGTGCTTCACGCTCATCCGGGCATCGCGGAAGCGGTGGTTGTCGGTGTGCCGGATCCCGTGCTCGGGCATGCGATCGGCGCAGTTATAGTACGGTCCGACCCGGCGCTTACCGAAAAGGATATCATACGTCACTGTGCACGCCACCTTGAGGACTTCATGGTCCCCAAGGTCGTCGAGTTCCGCCGCGAGCTGCCGAAGACCGATACCGGCAAGGTCAGCCGTCGGCTTGCGGCAGAAACCATGGAGGCCGCGCAATGAATGTTCGCCCGACCGAGGATGCGCGGACCTTTCTGGCGCAGGCTCTGGCAATCGACCTGATCACCGAAACGGACCGTATCGTAACGGCCTTGCGCCAGCAGTTGCGCGGGCTTCGCAAGCGGGGCCTTGTGCTCGGTCTTTCGGGCGGGATCGATTCGAGCGTGTCGGTCGCGTTGGCGGCACGAGCCGTTGGCCCCAAGAATGTACTTTGCCTGTTCATGCCGGAAAGCGATTCCGATCCTGAAAGTCTGCGGCTCGGCCGCCTCGTCGCCGAAACTTTCGGTGTCGAGGCTGTGACGGAGGATATCGGGCCGATCCTGCGCGCAATGGGCTGCTACAGGCGTCGCGACGCCTTCATCCGCGAATTGGTCCCGGAATACGGCGAAGGCTGGGCTTCGAAGATCGTGATCGCGAACGCGCTTGAGGGCGGGGGCTACAATATCTCGTCCCTGGTGGTGCAAGACCCGGAGGGCAAGCAGACGAAACTGAGAATGCCGCTGCCTGTCTATCTCGGCGTCGTCGCCGCTACCAATATGAAGCAGCGCACCCGCAAGCAGATTGAATACTATCATGCGGATCGCCTGAACTTCGCCGTTCTTGGAACCCCGAACCGGCTGGAATACGATCAGGGTTTCTTCGTGAAGAACGGTGACGGCGCCGCGGACGTCAAGCCGATTGCCCACCTCTATAAAACACAGGTCTATGCGCTTGCGGCCCATCTCGGTATTCCGGAAGAAATCCGCAACCGGCCTCCGACCACCGATACCTACTCGCTGGCGCAGACCCAGGAGGAGTTCTACTTCTCGCTTCGCTATGACCGTATGGATCTTTGCCTTTACGGTCTTAACAACGGCGTGGCGGCTGAGGCGGTGGGGCAGGCGGCGGGGTTGGCCGCCTCACAAGTGGAACACGTCTGGGCCGATATCATCGCCAAGCGCAAGGCGACGCGTTATCTGCACATGCGTCCCCAACTCGTCGAGGAAGTCGAAGAACTCGATACCTGACCTGCTTCGAGACCGCCACGTCCCAGGCCGTCGTCATGGCCGAGATGGGCGGGAAGTTGCCGTACATCTCATCTGCGAGAACGAGCACGTTGCGCCATATCCGGACCTTGCCGGTGATGCCGTGAATGTTAAGTCTCGGCTCCGATGCCGACGTTCCGCCCGAGTTCGAAGACTGACCGCGACCGTTCTGCGGCCTTCGCATCGACAGCGCCAATGAGCGGCGTCCCACATCCCACTCCTTGTGTCCATTGGGAGGGGTCGTTGTGGAC